>JAVHPO010000176.1:0-3804 GCA_036170635.1 Prolixibacteraceae bacterium
AACATCAAAAGATTTCCTGCCGATTTTATGTTCGAGCTTTCAACAACAGAATGGAACACATTGAGGTGCAATTTCTGCACCTCAAACAAAAAGGGAGGAACAAGGTATTTGCCTTTCGCATTTACCGAACAAGGTGTTGCCATGCTTAGCGGTATCCTTAACTCAGAAAAGGCAATTGATGTGAATATCGCCATCATGAGGGCCTTCGTGTTGGTCCGGCAATATGCCTTGACAGATAAAGAGTTAATGGTCAGAATGAATGAGCTAGAAACCAAATACAACAAGCAATTTAAGGATGTGTACGATGCCATCAACTTTTTGCTGCAAAGGGATAAGCAGCGAATTGATCAACATCAG
This sequence comes from Prolixibacteraceae bacterium, assembly GCA_036170635.1. Taxonomy (GTDB): domain Bacteria; phylum Bacteroidota; class Bacteroidia; order Bacteroidales; family Prolixibacteraceae; genus CAINVV01. Next base: position 358 of record JAVHPO010000176.1, read on the forward strand.
CGAAAAAGAATTGGATACTAGTCATAAAAAAGAAGCCGTCTCATTTTTCAATTGAGACGGCTTCTTTTTAGTGATCTGACTATCAGTTAATTTTCCTCTTCCTGTGGCGTAGCAATATCTTTATCTACCAGAATCCTGCCGCAATACTCGCAAACGATGATCTTCTTGCGGGAAGCGATATCCAGCTGTCGTTGTGGCGGGATCTTGTTGAAGCAACCACCGCATGCATCGCGCTGAACAGTTACAACAGACAAGCCGTTGCGTGCATTTTTGCGAATCTTGTTGAAAGCTGTCAGCAACCGTTCTTCAATCATGATTGCAATCTTGGCTGTTTTGGCTTTGAGCAAGTCCTCTTCAACAGCTGTTTCGGCAGTGATCTCTTCCAGCTCTTTTTTCTTACGGACAAGGTCCTCTTCGCGCTCTTTCAGCAACATATTGGAGGCATCGAGTAATTCGCCCTTGCTTTTAACATCTACCGAATACTCCTTTATCCTTTTTTCGGCCAACTCAATCTCGAGATTCTGGAACTCCATCTCTTTGGAAATAGAATCAAATTCACGGTTGTTGCGAACGTTCTCCTGCTGCTCTTTGTAATGGTCGATCTTGGCTTTGGAATCTTTGATCTCCGTTTTTTTGTTGCTTACGGTCGTGTTGAGGTTTTTGATCTCATCCTGAAGGTTCGAAAGCCTGGTTTTCAAACCCACAATCTCATCTTCCAGGTCCTGCACCTCCAGGGGTAACTCGCCTCGCAGCGTGTTGATTTTATCGATTTCCGAAACAACAGTTTGCAGTTCATAGAGCATTTTCAATTTGTCCTGAACTGAAACCTCTTTGCCTTCGGTTGTTTTGTTTATTTCTAACGACATATCCAGAATATTATATTATACTTTGCTTTCTAAAGGTAAGAAACCGGGTTGGTTTTTACATTCGATAAACGGAGTGCAAATGTAGGGAATTTTTTTAAAACTATCTCTTTTAAAACCTCTTTCGTAAATTGTTCGCTTTCGAAGTGACCAATGTCCGCCAGAACAATTTTTTTATTGGCTTCAAAAAAGTCATGGTACTTAAAATCAGCAGAGATAAAGAGGTCGGCACCTTCCGCGATAGCTTTGGAAACCAGAAAACTACCAGACCCGCCACAGACCGCGATTTTACTGATTTTTCGCCCCAGCAATGCGGTATGTTTGATCATCTCACAGCCAAAAATCCCTTTGATTCGATGAAGAAAACTGATCTCGTCGGATGGTATCTTCAGCTCTCCGATCATGCCCGTTCCTACACCGGGAAAATCATTCTCAAGCGGAACCAGATCATAGGCTACCTCTTCGTACGGATGTATTGCGTTAAGGGCTGAAACAACTTTTGAAGTGAGGTGTCGCGGCAGAATCGTCTCGAACCGGATTTCTGGTTCGGTATGCAAAGCGCCGGGCATTCCAACATAAGGATTACTCCCTTCATTTCCCCTGAAAGTTCCGGATCCGGGAGCGCTGTAGCTGCACTGGTCGTAATTGCCTATGACGCCTGCTCCAGCTGAAAAGAGAGCAGATCTTACAGTCTCCAGATGATCTTCAGGGACATAAGTTACCAGTTTGACCAACAAGTTTTTAGCAGGAGAGAGAATACGGCATTTCTCCAGTCCGATCTTCTCGCAGATTTTGGAATTTACACCTCCTGTGACGCTATCCAGATTGGTGTGTGCTGCATAAATTGCCAAATCATTTTTGATGGCTTTGACCAGACATCTTTCCACCTCGTTGCCGCCCGTGATTCGCTTAATCCCTTTGAAGATAAGCGGATGGTGACTAATAATCAGTTCACAGCCCAACGAAATGGCTTCATCAACCACCTCCTCCGTAACATCAAGCGTAATTAGCGCGGAATTAATTTCGCGATTTTTGTCTCCCAAAATAAGCCCGGCATTGTCATACGACTCCTGGTAAGAAATCGGGGCAATGGTTTCAAGATGTTGTACAATATTCTGGAGAAGCATAGGTCTTTATTTCAATTATTTAGACAAGAGTCTAATTGACAATAGTTCCAATAATTGTCAATTTTTAATTTTCAATTCTTTTACAGCGTTTCCTTGATCTCAATCAAATATTTCTTGATTTCCTGAAGCTTCTGAACAATTTCAAAATTGTGATCGACTTCGTCCTTGTTCTCCTTGATCTTGGCTTTCGCACCTTTCAATGTCAGGCCGCGCTCCTTGACCAAATGATTGATGATGGCAAGATGGTCGATATCTTCCTGGGTATAAAAACGATTGCCCTTTTTGTTTTTAAATGGCTTGATCGTATCGAACTCCTTTTCCCAAAATCTAAGGGCAGAAGGCGCAAGGTTGAACTTCTCCGCCACTTCGCCGATCGAGAAATAGAGCTTTTCTGATTTTGGTGCTTTGAATCCCACTGTTTTGAATTATTAGGTTAATCGAAACTTTGACCAGTATTTGATGAGATGGTGATCATCTTCTCGTATTCCAGCGGATTAAGATCCTGGAAGTAGTAGTTCTGCGGATTGACTTTTTGACCGTTTTTCATCACCTCGTAATGAAGGTGAGGGGCGGTGGAGGCACCTGAACTTCCCACGAAACCTATCACATCGCCCCTGTTTACTGTTTGACCTACCTTAACGTTGATTCGCGACAGGTGCCCGTACATGGTTTCGTAGCCATAGCCGTGGTCGATCAAAACGATGTTGCCATATCCGGCATTCCTGCCAACATCTTTCACGATTCCGTTTCCGGTAGCAAAAATATCCGTCCCGGTAGGGGCAGTAAAATCCATTCCGTAGTGAAAACGCGGAATACGGTAGATCGGATGCATGCGCATACCCCAGCCCGAGGCTGTCCGTTTGAGGTCCCTATTGGAAACGGGCATGATGGAAGGGATACTGGCCAGCATCTTCTCCTTGCCCAGCGCCATTCTGACTACATCATCGTACGACTTCGATTGCACATATACCTGTTTGGAGAGGATATCCAGTTTTTTCGCTACCGAGATAATCAACTCCGAATTGTCCATGCTCTCCAGTTTGGTGTAACGGTTGGCTCCTCCGAAACCGGCCATCCTGACCGACGACGGAATCGGATTCGCTTCGAAAATTACACGGTAAATATTGTCATCGCGCATCTGAATATCTTCCAATGCCTTGCTGATCTTCTCAATATCCTTGCTCATCAGGTTAAATTGCGACAGCAACTGCTCGTTCTCCCGCTTTAACCTCTTTGTAACTGGCGTATCAAAAAATTGAAGGAAAATAAAAAAGAAGATCATGCCCGATACAATCCCGGTCGACAGATAACCAAGAATCTTTTTGATCAGTGTACGAACATTCCGTTCGATCCTGTCAAAACTTAAAGTATCCGGATTAAATCTGTAATTAATGCCCATTCCAAATGATTTATTTTGAACAGAGGTAGGCCAAAATTAATGAAATAATCTAATTTTG
>JAVHPO010000177.1:0-3802 GCA_036170635.1 Prolixibacteraceae bacterium
GTGATTAAATACAAGCAACTTTGCAGATCGAGCCTTAGATAAATTTAAACAGTCTCTCATATCTCATAACTTAAAGTTCTGTTTCTTTCAATCGTTCTACGTTTTCTTCGTACCGCAACTTTTCGATAATTTCACCGATGTCGCCATCCATTACGGCAGGTAAATTATAGAGTGTCAGTCCGATACGGTGATCCGTGACCCTTCCCTGCGGATAGTTGTATGTCCTGATTTTTGCTGAACGGTCGCCTGTCGAAACCATTGTTTTGCGTTTCGAGGCTATCTCATCCAGATATTTCTGGTGTTCCATGTTGTAAATCCGGGTACGTAGTTCAGACATGGCTTTGGCCAGGTTTTTGATCTGCGATTTCTCATCCTGACAAGTTACGACAATCCCGGTAGGCATGTGCGTTAACCGGATGGCAGAGTAGGTTGTATTGACACTTTGTCCGCCCGGACCGGAAGAACAGTAAGTATCTTTGCGGATATCGGTTTCCTTTAGATCAATATCAAACTCCTCAGCTTCAGGCAATACGGCAACTGTGGATGCTGAAGTATGGATCCGACCCTGTGTTTCGGTTTGGGGCACCCGTTGTACGCGGTGTACACCAGACTCGTATTTCAATATTCCATAGACATCTTTCCCGGTTACTTTTGCGACCAACTCTTTGTAACCGCCTGATGTTCCTTCGGAGGTATTTGTCACTTCGAGTTTCCATCCCATTCTGTCACAAAATTTGGAATACATTCTGAAAAGGTCGCCGGCAAAGATGGCTGCCTCATCGCCACCTGTTCCACCCCGAATTTCAAGAATGGCATTCTTACTATCCTCCGGATCGGCCGGTACCAGCAATAGTTTGATCTCATCTTCGAAGGCTGTTACTTTTTGGAACCCCTCTTCCATCTCTTCGCGGGCCATTTCGCGCAGATCTTCATCGGTCTCATTTTCAAGAATCTCCCTGGCATCCGCAATATTCTGTAAATAATTTCTGTATCGGGTAAAGGATTGCACCAAAGCGTCCAGTTGTTTGTACTCCTGGTTGAGCTTGACGTACCGCTTCATATCCTTCATGATATCCGGATCTGATATCTGCTGGCTTACTTCATCAAAACGTATTTTGATGCCTTCGTATTTTTCTAGTAGTGAATTATCTGACATTCTGTAAATTTAAATTTGATTTTTGTGGTAAAAGTGACTAGCGTGACTAAAGTGAACTAAAATGCCTAAAGTTGGGGTAGCTAATATTCGAAGGTTCCGAATGGACTTTCGATGGTCACTTTTTTGCCTGTAAATGGTTCAACCCGACCAATGATCTGGGCGTCAATGCCAAATGATTTTGAAATAGAGATAATCTCTCCGGCTGCTTCGGCATCCGCATAGATTTCAAAGCGATGTCCCATGTTAAAGACCTTGTACATCTCTTGCCAGTCAGTTCCGCTTTGTTGCTGGATCACCCTGAAAAGTTCGGGAATGTCGAAAAGCTTGTCTTTGATCACATGCACATCCTCCACAAAATGAAGCACTTTGGTTTGGGCGCCACCCGAACAATGGATCATCCCATAAAGACTTTTACGGCAGCTATCCAAAATCCTTTTGACAACAGGGGCATAGGTACGGGTTGGTGATAGTACCATTTTCCCGGCATCCATACCAATGGAATCAATCATTTCGGTCAAACGAAGGCCACCAGAATAGACAAGCTCATCAGGCAGAGATCCGTCAAAACTTTCTGGATATTTCGTCGCGAGATATTTGGAAAAAACATCGTGGCGCGCTGAGGTCAGGCCATTGCTTCCCATTCCACCATTGTAAGATGTTTCATAGATGGCCTGTCCGTAAGAGGCCAGACCAATGATTACATTCCCCGGACGAATGGCATCCGCCGAGATCACATCCGATCTTTTCATGCGGCAGGTTACGGTCGAATCAACAATAATGGTCCTGACAAGATCGCCCACATCAGCAGTTTCGCCCCCAGTGGGAAAAATGGAGATGCCCAGGTCGCGCATTTCGCTGCAAAACTCTTCAGTACCCTGAATAATCGCGGAAAGGACCTCTCCGGGGATCAACTGCTTGTTGCGTCCGATGGTTGAAGAGAGCAGGATATTTTCAATGGCGCCAACGCAGATCAAATCATCCAGATTCATCACGACGGCATCCTGGGCAATGCCTTTCCATACCGACAGATCACCGGTCTCTTTCCAATACATATAGGCCAATGCCGATTTTGTACCGGCACCATCGGCATGCATCACGTTGCAAAACAATGGATCGTTGCCCAGAATATCGGGGACTATTTTGCAAAATGCCTTGGGAAACAATCCCTTATCAATATTCTTGATGGCATTGTGCACATCCTCTTTGGATGCAGAAACTCCCCTGCGTATGTATCTTTGATTGGAATCCATAACTGTGGCAAAAATAACATCTTTTTCCCAACTGAAAGGACACAAAAGGATAAAGGATAGGGGAAAAGGATAAAGGATAAAGTAAAAAGGATAAAGTGAGCCCCGAGCAATTAATTTAGAGTAATTTAAGCCTATAACTTTCTTGATTCGGTGCAACTCAGGATGGTAGCGTTCTTCCCTTTATCCTTTATCCTTTATCCTTTTGACTTTATCCTTTTGCCTTTATCCTTTATCCTTATTGTCCCTTGAACTTTTCCCTGTACTCCGAAGAAGTTACCTTAAATTCGGTGCGACGATTGAGCTGGTGGCATATTTCACGCTCCTCCTCCTTTTTGAGCGCTTCGATGAACGGACAACTGAGAACCTCTCCTTTTTTCAAAAATGCATTTGCCTTTACCATTCTTGGATCAACTGTTTTTGGGACCTTTTCCCCATATCCCTTGGCCGTAAGCCTATCAGGCTGAATATTTTTGGAAATAAGGTAATCCACAACCGATTGCGCTCTTTTTTGTGAAAGGATAATATTATCCGCATCATTCCCCCGGCAATCGGTATGTGCCATGAGTTCGATGGTAACGGTAGGATTCTCTTTCAATAGATAGACGAGCGTATCCAGGGAAGCAATAGATTCAGGTAAAAGATCCCACTTCCCCAGTTCATAAAAAATATTATCAATTCTTATTGGTTGATCTACAGGAGTTAACTCCATTCTTACAGAAAATGCCTTACCTTGGTCCATTCCAACGGTCGAAAGCGAGGCCTTGGCATTTAAAAATCCCTTTTTAAAAGCGGTGATCAGGTATTCGACACCCGGTTTCAGTTGAAAACGAAAAGATGCATTATCGGATTTCAGCCGCAACTGCGTACCATCCGTACCGATGAGTCGGACTGAGGCTCCTTCCACCTGCTCACCAGTCTCCTTGTTGTACAACCCTCCTTCCACACCATAGCTTTTGGGTGGCAGAACGAACGAATAGATATCGTCGCCCCTGCTTCCTTCGCGGTAGCTTGTAAAAAGTCCTTTCTCCTCACCCGGGTAGAAAGAGATGGCAAAATCATCGCCCGTTGAATTAATCGGAACACCCATATTCTCTACTTTCCATCCGCTTTTTTCCAGAGGCGTTGCTTTGAATATATCCAGTCCGCCTAAACCAACATGTGAATCTGAAGAGAAGTAGAGTTCTCCGTTATCGCGGATAAAAGGGAACATTTCATTACCTGCCGTGTTGATCTGTGGACCAAGATTTCTGGCTTCTCCCCACTTACTCTCTCCAACTTTTTCAGCCATCCAGATATCATTGCCACCGAATCCTCCGGGCCTGTTTGAGACAAAATAGATCTTGCTACCATCCCGGGATACCGAAGGATGTGCGGCAAGCAGACTATCGCTGCCAAT
>JAVHPO010000178.1:0-3744 GCA_036170635.1 Prolixibacteraceae bacterium
TCAGGCCATCGCGAGCAAAAGAGGTGATAGGTGTCGCCCACCTTGATCACGGAAGGACACCACAAAAAATAGCCATCCATCCTAAATCCGCCCTCTTTGATGGCCGGTTTGAGGAAAGATTTCATGCTGGTACCCTCTTTCACCGACTCGTTGGTAGTGCTGTCACCTTTGGCACCAAAATCCTTCACATTGAAACTATTTTTGGAAAATCGCGGAGGCGCCATTTTAGGGGCGATAAATGGCTCCTTCGATTCGATGCCGGATACTTTTCCAACGAAGGTTTTTGCTCCGTAACCTTCGAAAAGAACCGTCAACAGGGCTATTCCCAGAATAATATGTCTCATGTGGTTCTCCTCAATTGTATCAAGACCCTCAAGGTTTTAAAAACCTTGAGGGTCTTGATGAATTTAATTAATCCAGCGCCCCGGTTTTCATCTTTTTCTTTTCACCTGCCGCTACCGGTGTTACAATGCCCTTCAGGGTGACCTTAATGACAGAAGCAATAGTATCCGGCGCTTTGTCAGGAAGTGAAATTTCCAAACCATTGGCGCTATTTTTAGTTTTTAGCGACTTTCCATCAGCCAAACCGGTTGCAGATGTTACATCTTGGCTCAGTCCTGTAACGACCAGTTTACCATCTTTTGGCCAATCAAATACCGACAAATAGAGAACGGTATTTCCATGCAGCTCTTTTTGGGTGCAACGGCCCCAGGGCAGCGTTCCGATGGGGGAGGCCTTTGTGGCATAAATAGCCTCGCCGTTTACCTTCATCCAGGCACCAACGGCTTTTAGCCTTTCAATGCTGGGTTGAGGAATCTGGCCAAGAGGATCAGGTCCGACATTGAGAAGATAGTTGCCTCCTTTTGAAGCGATGTCGCAGAGATTGCGTATCAGCGTTTCGGGAGATTTCCACTTGTCATCATTTGTTCTGAAACCCCAGGTTCCGTTCATGGTCATGCAGGTTTCCCAGTCTCTGCCATCGAGCTCATTGGCGCCGGGGATCTTCTGCTCCGGCGTACCGGTATCTCCTGGAAAATTGGGACGTTTCAGCCGGTCGTTGGTGATGATGTTGGGCTGAAGTTTCAGCAACGCCTGTAATTTCAGGGCATTTTCGTCAGTCATGTTGGTTGGGGTATCCCACCAAAGAACGGCAACTTCGCCGTAATTGGTCATCAACTCTTTCACCTGTGGAATGGCGACCCGTACCATGTACTCATCCATGGTAGAGGTGAGTTGTGCCGGATCCCAGTGCCCTTTGTTGGCGGCTGTAAAGGCGTCTATTCTGGCAGAATCCGGGTTTTCCCAACCCTCTTTGGCCACTTTGCGCGCAACTGCCCCACCTGGATTGTTCCAGTCCTGCGCTTGCGAATAGTAGAACCCCAGCTTCATGTTGTGCTTTTTGCAAGCCTTGGCCAATGCTTCCAGAACATCCTTTTTGTAGGGGGTAAAGTCGGCAATGTTGAATTTACTGGCATTGGATTTGAACATGGCGAATCCATCATGGTGCTTGGAGGTGATGACAATGTATTTCATGCCTGCCTCTTTGGCCAGGAGGACCCAGGATTCCGGATCGTATTTGACCGGATTGAAGGTCGAGGCTACCTGTTGGTACTCTGCAACGGGGATCTTGCAGCGGTTCATGATCCATTCTGCTCCGCCTCTCTTTTGTTCATTTCCATGATAGACGCCTCCCCAGACGGCATAGGGTCCCCAGTGGATAAACATCCCAAATCGTGCTTCGCGCCACCACTGCATCCGTTTGTCGCGCGCTTCTTTGCTCTCCTGTCCTGCCGTGATTTGCAGGCAAAGTGTTGATACAAAAAGTAGTAAAAAAATCTTTTTCATAAGCGTATGGTTATATGTTCGTTTGGTTTTCCCTATAAAAATACAAAGTTGCAGGCAGAATTCCTTACCAGATTATCTGCGCTCAATGGTCAATTTCCAATTCCCAGTCCGCAGTCCTCAGTTTTCAATTTCTCCGTTTCCCCGTTTCACTTTTTCTCCTTTCCCTACTTCGCATTCGGCCCCACATCTTCTGTCAGAAGAATGTGGTTCAGTAGTTTACCTTTTTGCAGTTGATCTGCACCTATATCAAGTTTTGAATTACGGGCCTGACCATCAATGTCAACCGCTACAAAAGGATAGGAGACTCTTGTTGCTCCAATAGCCGGACTTTTGCTTTGGAGATGGGCTGCTTCTTTGGCTCCCGGAATCAACAATGGATCAGCTTCCGTGTAACCACCGGCTGGAATTGAACCTATCCCCTCCGTTTTCCAGATCATATTTCCCTCCCAGGTTGGATGAACGATCTCTCCGTCAATTTTTGCCGCGACATTACCGCCCTGGATGATGTTGTTGACAACCATTATAGAGGTGGCTCCAAGTCCGTTTTTCCTCCCCTGCATGATCACATTTCTGGTATTGTTGTACAAGGTGTTGAAGCCGATAAAAACCGTATCCGGCCGGTCGTGAGAGGTTAGTTTGTCTTTGGGTACAATTCCGTCGCCGTTTCCAATGTTGATGGCAGGATTGCACTTTTCGAAATAGTTGCTGAAAATTTTGTGGTTATGACCATAGAAACGGATGCCCTCTGATCCGATAAAGTAGTTGCCATATACCTGACAGCGGTTACCATGCCTCAGCGACAGCTCGCTGACGCCCTCCCCGAATGTGTTGAAACGGTAAATATTGTCGCATGATTTGTTGCAGATATTCTCGTTTTCGCCCCTGGTCTGGCTGAAGAGGTTGTATTCGACGAGCGTATGGGAAGGGGAGAGGCTTCTTCCGCTCAATCCGACCTGTATGGATCCGCAATTGTTGGAAGTCTCTTTGAAGTTGAAGAAATAGTTGTGATGGATCCAGGTTCGCTGGGCCATTTCACTGGATCCTGGACCCTGCACCGAGATCATTTGGCCTTCCGTGAATTTGTTCTGGAAGGTGTTGTGATCAATTTGGTTGTCATCCCCGGATACGGTAAGATAGGCTCCCTTTCCGGTACATTCGAAAATATTGCGCATAATCCGACAGAAACCAGCACCTGCCAGGATCTTTGTTTTTCCGGATTCGTGGGTGAATTTGAACCCTGAAATTTGGATGTATTGGGAAGAGCTACCGATAACAAATCCTCCTGTTCCCCTGATTTCAACGCCACCTATAGTCGCCGCCTTTATCAAAATTGGTTGGTCCAAAGTGCCCTGTTTCTCTATCAGGATGGGCGTTTCCGTTGCATAAACCCCATCCTTAACCACTATCGTTAATCCGGGTTTTGCTTTGCTAATCTCTTCGTTTAAGGCACTCAGGGAATTGACTGTGACTTTTTGCGCGAACAGAAGAGCGGCAGAACCGGTTAACAAGACGATCAAGCCTGTAACTAGGGCATACCTTATTTTTATATTCATTCTAAATAACTGACTTACTGTTTGTTTTGAGATATTTTTGATAGCAGTTGGAAAAAATCTTTTTTCCGCTGCGAATTGATTCCCCAGTCCACAGGAATACTTTGGTATCCTTCCCGGAAAGTTTGGTCACCCGCTTTAAGCGTTTCACCTCTTTTTCTGAAATCGAAAAGACCCCATGATGCGCCTGCCCTAAAAGCATTGAGCATATTGTTGACGGGCTGGTCGAAATTGTAATGGTCGTCTTCATTTGGGCGCCATTCTAATAGGGTTTTTCTCTTTAGCCTTTGCTTTTTTCTCTCCAGTACTCACCGGTTTCCTGTAATCTGCTAATTTAGAATATTCGGAG
>JAVHPO010000179.1:0-3737 GCA_036170635.1 Prolixibacteraceae bacterium
GCTCCATCTATTACATCACAGGAAATCATGATGAGATGTTTCGAAAGTTCAGTGGCATGAAAATCGGTAAGCTTCGTATCCTTAACGAGCTGAAACTGGAGCTGAACGGAAAGAAAGCCTGGTTCTTTCATGGCGATGTTTTTGATGTGGTGATGCAGTATTCCAAGTGGTTGGCCAAAATTGGGGCAATTGGTTACGATACCCTGATTTGGTTGAATACAAAAATAAACTGGTTAAACCGGAAGCTGAATTTTGGTCCGGTCTCATTTTCAAAGAAAATCAAAGAATCCGTTAAGGGTGCAGTGAAGTTTATCAATGCTTTTGAAGATACAGCTGCTTCAATAGCAGCACAAAAAGGCATAGACTACATTATTTGCGGACACATTCATCATCCCGAAATGAGAGAGATGACTGTTGGAAACCAAACCATCAATTATCTCAACTCGGGCGACTGGATTGAAAACCTGACTGCTCTGGAATACGATGAAGGGCAATGGAAATTGTTCACCTACCGGAAAGACTTTGTCGAAGATCCCGGCAATGTGGATGCCGATTTTGAAAAGATTGTTGACATCGAAGTGAAAGAACTTTTTAAAAATATGCTGGTAGAGTTTCAACGATAATTGAGGATGTAAAGAAATTTCAATTATGAAGATATTGTATGCGATTCAGGGAACAGGCAACGGTCATATCAGCCGCGCAAGGGACATTATACCTCATCTCCAGGAATTTTGTCAGTGCGATATCCTGGTAAGTGGCACTCAATGTGATGTTGAGTTAGATGTACCGGTTAAATTCAGATTGAAGGGTTTGAGTTTTTGGTTTGGGAAAAGTGGAGGTGTAGATTTATGGAAAACGCTGACAAAAACCAACCTGTGGAACCTAAAGCGCGAAATTGATCAGCTTAAGGTCGAGGATTACGACCTGGTAATCAATGATTTTGAACCTGTTTCGGCGTGGGCATGCAAGAAGAAAAATATTCCATGTATCAGTTTGAGCCATCAGGGAGCGCTTTTTAGCGACAAAGTGCCAACTCCTCTGGAAAGTGATCGTTTAGGCCGGTTTATTTTAAGAAGCTATGCACCCGCCGACACTCATTTTGGTTTTCATTTCAATGCTTACGATGATAATATTTTTACTCCGGTCATTAGAAAACAGGTGAGGGATTGTGAAACCGATGAACTGGATTATTTCACCGTCTATCTGCCTGCCTATGATGACAAGTTTTTGGTGGATACGCTCTCTTTGTTCGGTGATTACGACTGGCACATCTTCTCAAAACATGCAAAAAAATCATATCAGATTGATAATATTGTGGTTAGAAAAATAACCAATGATGAATTTGTTGAGGATATGGCAAATTCTTCGGGCGTTTTATGCGGTGCAGGATTTGAGACTCCAGCCGAAGCGCTTTATCTGAATAAAAAATTGATGGTGATACCCATGAAGGGTCAGTATGAGCAGCAATGCAATGCCGCAGCGCTTGAATTGATGGGGGTTCCGGTTATAAAAAATTTGCATCCTTCGCAATTTGAAAAGATAAGTAATTGGCTTGAATCGGATGAAAGGGTGGAAGTCCATTATCCGGATCAGACCAGAAAAATAGTCAGAAAGATTTTTGAGGTTAACGTTCAAAGTGTATTGCAAAGCAATCATTGGGATCTCAAATACCAGCTTATATCTTGAGGTTCAAAATAATCTGAAGGTTTTATTAAGAAAGGGTTACCGATAGGAGAAGGATTAATCCCATTAGTCGTTTTTCTCCTTGGAATGTTTATTTTTGTGGCTTGTCCATTTGGTCGGATATCCTGATCAGGACAATCAAGAAATCAGATTTAGTATTTATGGAGTTACATACCATTAACCATCTAAGGGAATTAGAGGCAGAGTCGATCTTCGTCATCCGTGAAGTGGCTGCGCAGTTCGAAAATCCAGTGATGCTTTTTTCGGGTGGCAAGGATTCAATTGTCATGTTTTTCCTGGCCCGTAAGGCTTTTTATCCTGCCAAAGTTCCTTTTCCTTTGATGCACATCGACACCGGTCATAATTTTGAGGAGACCATCACCTACCGGGATGACCTTGCCGAAAAGACAGGCACCAAAATGCTTGTTAAATATGTCCAGAATTCAATCGACAAAGGTAGGGTAGTCGAAGAAAAGGGGGTCAACGCCAGCCGCAATGTATTACAAACTGTGACCCTGCTGGACGCAATCGAGGAGATGAAGTTCGATTGTGCCATGGGCGGAGGTCGCCGCGATGAGGAAAAAGCCCGTGCCAAAGAGCGTTTTTTCTCCCACCGGGACGAATTCGGTCAGTGGGATCCCAAGAACCAACGTCCTGAACTCTGGAACCTGTTCAATGGCAAAAAGCATATTGGCGAACATTTCAGGGTGTTCCCCATCAGCAACTGGACGGAAATGGATGTGTGGCAATACATTCTGATGGAAAACATTCCCATGCCAAGTCTATATTTCACCCACGAACGCGAGGTGTTCTGCAGGGATGGTGTTTGGCTGGCCACGGCTCCGTTTATGCAGTTGAAGCCTGGCGAGAAGGCTGAAGTTAAAAGGATCCGCTGTCGTACCATTGGGGATATTACCTGTACCGGGGTGACCCTATCTGCGGCTAATACTTTGGAAGAGATCATTCAGGAGGTAGCCTCAAGTCGAGTGACAGAAAGAGGTGGCCGCGCCGACGACAAACGCTCGGAAGCAGCGATGGAAGACAGAAAAAAAGAGGGGTATTTTTGAGTTATGAGTTATAAGTTATGACAGCTGAGTTATAACTCATAACTTATAATTCATAACTTTTTGAATAATAGTTGAAATGATATAAGGTTAGCATGATTGACAATAAAGCATCAGCTTTGTCCGGCAAGGAGATCGGATATTTGGATATGGAACTTCTGCGGTTCACCACTGCAGGGAGTGTAGATGATGGGAAAAGTACCCTGATTGGCCGTCTGTTGTACGATAGCAAGGCAATTTTTGAGGATCAGATGGAGGCCATCGAAAGGGCAAGCATCAGCAGGGGAGGAGAAGAGGTCAATCTGGCTTTGCTCACCGACGGTCTGCGTGCCGAGAGAGAGCAAGGCATCACCATCGATGTCGCATACCGCTATTTCGCCACACCGAAACGCAAATTTATCATTGCCGATACACCCGGACACATTCAATATACCAGGAACATGGTCACCGGCGCTTCTACTGCCAACGCGGCTGTCATACTGATTGATGCGCGTAACGGCGTGATTGAACAGACCCGCCGTCACGCTTACATTGCTGCTTTGTTGCAGATTCCCCATGTGGTGGCGTGTGTCAACAAGATGGATTTGGTTGATTTTTCGCAGGAGGTATTCGAAGCCATCAAAACTGATTTTACGGAAGTAGCACACAGGCTTGGCAACAATGATGTTAATTTCCTGCCCATCAGTGCAAAATTGGGCGACAATGTGGTAGATCGTTCAACAAACATGGATTGGTACTCCGGTCCAACTTTTATAGGTTTGATGGAATCGTTGCCAGTCGGCGGTGACCACAATTTTGATGATCCGCGTTTTCCGGTACAATATGTGATTCGTCCGCAATCTGACCAATTCCACGACTACCGGGGCTATGCAGGCAGGGTAGCAGGTGGAATCTTCAGGGTAGGACAGGAGGTTGTAGCCCTTCCGGGTGGTCAAAAGACAACCATCGAAGGAATTGATTTTGGTACAGAGAGCCTGGAACTGGCTTTTG
>JAVHPO010000180.1:0-3722 GCA_036170635.1 Prolixibacteraceae bacterium
AGTTTGGAGAGTCTGTTTTGCTCCTTGTTCTTCAGGTTCAAATCGATCTGGTTAGGTGCCGATTTGAATGGGGGATGGTTGGCCGTCGTGTTAAAGCACCTCCACATCGGTTCAGCGGCGGCATCATATTGGCTCATTGGCGGTAAGCCCAGAATCAGCTCGATGGTTCGCAGGGCTGAACTGGTCGAATACATGGTGTGGTCGACATAACCCTGTTTGACAAATCCTCCTGCCACAAAGGTGGTCGAACGGTGGGCATCCACATGGTCCGGACCGTTTTGCGCATCGTCTTCCAGAATGATGATAACACTTTCTTTCCAGATCGGCGATTTGCTGAGGTATTCAACGAAAAGGCCGCAGGCCAGGTCATTATCGGCATTGTGTGCTTTGGGTGTTGGCTTTCCTACTTTGAGACCCTCGGTATGGTCGTTCGCAAACCTTATAGTACTCAATCGCGGCGCCTTGCCTGCTGCCAGCAAAGTTTCGAAATCTTTTTTCCACATATAAAACCGGGAGGTATCGCGGATGGATAGTTGAAAGCCGGTATAGTTCGGACAAATATGATCGGTCAATACAGGGATATTGGCAGTAAATGTATCAGAAACAAACTCCCCGTAAGTTCGGAAAGAGATGCCATAACGGTTGCAGTAATCCCAAAGAAAACCGTCTTTGTTGTCGGCAGTTTTCTTTTCACCCTCTCCGGGATAAGTGCCTCCCCGGCCACCATAGCTGGTAGGCCAGTTTTTCTCCAGATAGTCGGTTCCATAGGCGCCCATGGTCCAGTTGTGCCCATCCGCGCTTACCTCGCCATCGACATAGAAATTGTCGAGCAGGACAAACTCTTTCGCGATTTTGTGAAGGTTGGGTGTGACTTTTTCTCCAAAAAGTACCAATCGCGGGTCTCCGTTACCCTCAGGGATATCACCAAGTACCTGGTCGTAGGTGCGGTTCTCCTTGATCACGTAAAACACATATTTAATGGGGGAAAGATCGCCTACCCTGGTCGGAATGGGATTGCCTTTTTCACCATTGCTGACCATCTCCTTCTCTTTTGAATAGGGGGTGTTTTTGTAGACAAGTTGCGAGTATAGGGCCATTTTATTCACATCGGGTGTTGGAATGGCCTCAAGGGTTCCCGTAAACAATCCACCAATGTACTGAACCTTGGTTTTTTGCAGGTCGGCATGACGGGCAACGGCTTCATCCTTGCTGATCGGACTCGGGCCGTCAGGATTTGGTTTGGAAGTCAACCCTTTGCCATTGGTAACGTAGATGGTATTTTTTATCACGCGAACACAGGTTGGATACCATCCGGTAGGAATAAACCCTTTGCTCTTGCTATTGCCGGGATTACTCACATCGAAAACAGCCAGACAGTTGTTGTCGGCATTCGCGATGTAGAGCGTTTTTTCATCTTCACTCAACGCCAGACTATTGGCAGTAGATCCGGTTGGGGAGTTGGGATAAAGGGCCGAATTTAAAATCTCAATTACCCTGTTTTTTTCGGTGGATATAACCGAAACCGAATTGTCATTGGCATTGCTCACAAAAAGATACTTTCCATTGCGTGAGATGCAAAGGTCATTTGGGTTGTCGCCTACCGGGATGGAGCCCTTAATCAGCTGTGTATCGGTATCAAACAAAACAACTTTGTCACAACCCCAGCAAGAAATGTATAGGATTTTGTTGTCATTGGAAAGCAAGCAGGTGTATCCTTCGCCCCCCAGTTGTATTTGATTTTTTATCTTTTTCGCTTTCAGGTCGTAGACGTAGAGCGAATTGTTCTCTTTTGTTATGGTATAAAGCAGCTGCTGCTTGTCGTCAACGGCAATACCGGCAATCGAAATTCTCACAGGCCAGGGCTTGCCGAAAACCAGGGTATCGTGAGGCACGATCTTGTTGTTATTGATCTGGTATCGCATGATCCAGTTGTCATTCCCACCCGATGCGAACAAATATTTGCCATCTTTCGAGAAGGTCAGTCCCAGCCATCCCTTGGCGATGATGACAGAGTCGAGCAACTGCATCTTCTCGGCATCGATCAGATGGATGCTTTGGTCGCTTTGGCCGTTGTTGGTAACTGCAATCAACTTCCCGGATGGAGAAAGGGCCATGTTGAGCGGAAGATCGCCAACCGGCAACATCTTGCCAACGGGGGTTAGTTTCCATCCGTTGGGTAACGAGACCCGGCCAGATTCAAGCTCTTTCAGCGTTTGGCTTTTTACCTGCAGGGCAACAAACATCAGTAATGCCATACCCAAAACCGACAGTGTAATTTTTACTTTTGAAGTTATCATGGACTTTTTTTTGGTAGTTGTTAATAAGATAGCAGCACAGATTTTCGATTTCTAAGCTGCCCTAAAGTTGGGTATTAGTTTCCAATAATCAAACGACGTTTGTCATTCAACCACCAGGTGCAGTCATTCAATTTTCAGGTTTTCCAAGTCTCTTAATATCTTCCTCTATTTCTTTGAGACTTTGCTCTTTCTCGATGGCGTTTTGAGCGATTCTGTATTTTTCGAACTCTTCTTCCGATTTCATCAACGCCTTTTCGTGGCTTATTTTTCCGGCATGGGTTAGTAACTCCCGTCTATTCAATTGTAGGATAACATCTAAACGTTCTATCCAATCGGCCATGTACATGGGGGTGCGTTGCTGTGCCATGGTTTCGGCAAAAGCCAGGTATTGCTCCACCAATAAGCCGAGCAGTTTAATTTCATCTTCGTTGAGGTAATTTTTGGCAATGCTCACGTCCGATTTTTTTATAGCAACAGGACTCTTTTTGTCCAACGATTGCATTCCCATGAGAGGCAAACTTGCATCAACTCTCCGGTAAATCAACTCGGCAGCGGTTTGCTCACTGATCGCCCAGAGTAGTTTGTTTTGCACGATTTTGAAAAACTCAATGGTCTTTTCATCTTTGCGGTTGTAATCAATGCTGGTGGTATAAATATCTTTGATTTTCTGGTAGAAAAACCGTTCAGAAAGGCGTATTTCCCTAATGCGTTCTTGCAGCTCGGTGAAATAATTCATGGAGCTGCCCGATTTAAAACGGTCATCGTTTAGGGCAAAACCTTTGATAATATATTCTTTGAGCCGTTGAGTTGCCCAAATACGAAACTGTGTACCTTGCTGCGATTTCACACGGTATCCAACCGAAATAGTCACATCGAGATTATAGTGGTCAATCTCACGCTCTACTTCCCTTGGGCCCTCCTGACGAACCTGTCGGAATTTCCGACAAGTTCGGTTTTGTTCCAACTCTCCTTCTTCGTACACATTTGCGATATGTTCTGCAACGGTACTCCGCCCTTTGCCAAACAGTTCAGCCATTTGCTCTTGCGTAAGCCAAACGGTCTCTTCCTCCAGGCGAACATCTATTTTGATGTTGCCATCCTGGTTTTGGTAGATAAGGATTTCGCTGTTCATGGTTTCTCTATTTTATTCCGTTGAACTTTGTTTATTATGTAGTTGTAATTATCTGTGATTTTGTCATTTAAAGCAGTTGTTTCCGGAATGGAAACAACTCTCAATAGCGCAATGAATCCTGGGCCATTTTCGTTACCACTTTATCTGCGAAATTATAAAGTTTCACATAGGTTAGAGAAGATGCATCTGCTTTCTGTGGTGTGATGACGACAAAATTCAAAAATGTCAGCTCTTTGTTGTTATCAATCCATGTTCCGGAGTTCGCATAGATTGATTTTTGCCCGTTGTGGTTA
>JAVHPO010000181.1:0-3717 GCA_036170635.1 Prolixibacteraceae bacterium
GATCTGATGACCCGTCTTGAATTTATCCATCACTTTGTTCGACTTCAAATCGATGGTAAAGACGCTCATGGCATCGGGATGATGCGGACTACCTACGCCCGGAACCTTACGTCCTTCAACCACCGTTCCGTGGATTGATTCCTTCGTGTTATCACCGTAAGGATGGTGGGAAATCATCAATGAATCGTAATTTTCGGGAGTGGCGCCGGTAATCAGCGGATAATCATACATTCCGACATTGGCCACCAGCGCAGTCTTTTTGTCGGGACTAAGGGACAATCCGAAAGGGAGACGGCCAACTTTGATGGATGCCTTTATTTGCCTGGTGGTTAAATCAATGCGTACCATCCTGAAATTAGCCTTGTCCAAAACAAGCAGTTCATTGTTTGCCTCATTCAGAACCAGGTCCGAAGTAAAACTATCACCATAATCAGTTCCATTCACCTTGCCGTTTAAGGAGATGGAATCGAGTCTTGTCAGACTTTCAATGTCGTATTTGATAACGGCGCCATTGTCTCCGCCACTCATATAAACCGTTTTTGAATCGCTCGAAAAGGCTACTCCTAAAAAGGATCCCTTGGATAGGGGCGATTTGATTTTTTTGTCATAACTGGGAACCCGGATGGTGCTCATGGACTGAAGATCAACAATGGTGAAAACTCCATTGTGAAGGGTCACTGACTTTCTTCCATCCGGAGAAAGCGCCATGCCGAAAGGGTCATTGGTAATTCTGATGGTATGTCCGGCAGGTGTCAAAAACCGTCCGGAAGGTAAAATGGTTGTCCCGTCAGGATTGATCCGGGTGAATTCATTTCCGGCCGGAACTGTCAGTATATTGACAGTTTTTTGGGCCATAACGACAAAAAATGTGGATACAAGAAGAGAAATAACCAACAAGCGTTTATGGAAGTTCATGGCGAGCCTTTATTTTGATCCTAATATTAAAACAAAAACGCCAGCATTTGCTGGCGTTTTCATTTTAATTCTGTCGGGGTACCAGGATTCGAACCTGGGACCCCCTGGTCCCAAACCAGGTGCGCTACCGGACTGCGCTACACCCCGATGACTTTTGTTGTTTGATTAAGGATTTGGCTTCCTTCAAAAGTGTTGCAAAAGTATCTAATTTTTTAAAAAACGCAACGGTTTTGGGAAAAATATTGCTGAAATTTTAAATTGGCATATCAGGCAGGGTAAACCCATTGTGGTAGTCATGTTTGATCAGTTCGGAGGCAAACTCTTTCGCCAGGATAGAATCGTTCCTGCTAATCCTGAGCATGTCCGTATCAGAAATATTGGTAAAATTCATGTTGGGACCGTCCCAGTAAAGAACTTTGTTGAGAGCCTGTAAGCGGACTGCCAGAACGCCCATCACTACCATTTCGTTAAAAGGACCCGAAACACTGAAATCAGATGCACTGGGGACACGACTTTCAGGACTTTCCTTGCATGCCCTAATCCAGTCCTGTTCGTGGGAAACTTCAATGCGGCGGATAGTCTTGGGTACATTAGGTATTCTGCCGGATAGAAGGATCGGATCAGTACCGTATTCGCCACAAACTAGTGAGTCCTTTGTCCCGTGAAAAATAACTCCTGAACTCTGAACTCTTGTAACAGGCCAGTTCTCAGGATACTTGGGCTTGAGTCCTCCATCAAACCATGTTACCTCAACTTCGGGAAATTTGATTTTTATACCCTTTTGTTTTTCACGTTTGGGGTAGGTGAGGTGTACCATTTCTGCAGTTGGAGCGCAGTCAGGCATCAACTGTGTAGAACTGCCTATTACCTTAATCGGATACTGGAGTTTCATTGCTGTAAATATGGGATGCATGACGTGACAGGCCATGTCACCAAGCGCACCAGTTCCATAATCCCACCAGCCACGCCATATCCATGGATGAAAGGCAGGATTGTATGCCCGGAATTTAGCCGGGCCGATGAAGAGATCCCATCTCAGTGTATCTGGTACAGGTACAACTTCAGTTGGAGCGACCAATCCCTGAGGCCAAACCGGTCGGTTTGTATATGCTTCGATTTTTGTCACTGCACCGATTTCTCCGTTCCAGATCCACTCGCAGGCCAGCCTCACCCCTTCGGCAGAGGATCCCTGGTTTCCCATCTGGGTTGCTACCTTGTATTTAGCTGCCAGCTTGGTCAGCAGACGGGATTCGTACACACTGTGGGTCAATGGTTTTTGGGTGTAGGCATGTTTCCCCATGGTGATGGCATGTGCTGTCGGACCGGCATGGTTGTGATCTGAAGTTGCAACCATAACTGCATCAATGGATTTGCCCATCTCGTCAAACATCTTGCGCCAGTCATAGTACCTGGCAGCTTTCGGGTAGGTATCAAAAACCTTTGGTACATTGTTACGGCCAACTCCCCAGTCAACATCGCATAATGCTACAATATTTTCGGTAGCCATACGTTCAAGGTTGCCTTTGCCCATTCCTCCGATACCAATTCCGGCAATGTTCAGCTTGTCACTGGGTGCCTTGTGCCCTAATCCTGCGATTGTGTTTGAAGGAACTATAAATAGTCCTGCAGCAGCGGATGTCGTTGTTCCAATGAAACCACGGCGTGTAACTTTACTGTTTTTTTCCATACTTTAAGATTTAATTAGTTGAATGTTAGAGTTATATGTGTATTGCGTATGCAGTTAGCCAGTATTTAATTCAAATCTCGCAATAAAATTTGTTCTTTTTCCATGATAGGTAATAAATATTTAGCAGTAGCATGACTATTTCTGAAACATATAGTTCCTCGGGAAAATTTAGAAGAGATTCTTTTTATTCAGTTTGTGATCATTCCAACTATAGGAGAGGGAATTACCTGCCGGTGATCCTTTAGGGGGGAATAGCAACCAGTTAAAAACCCCGCTATCGCGAGGTTTTTAACTGGTTGCGGAGAGGGGGGGATTCGAACCCCCGGTACAGTTTCCCGTACGGCAGTTTAGCAAACTGCTGGTATCAGCCACTCACCCACCTCTCCTTTTATTTGAGTGGTGCAAATGTAAAAATCATTTTTAGTTGGGCAAAATATTTGGTGAAAATATTGTTGGAATAAATATTGCGAATTCCTTTGTAATACAAGATAACTGATGTAAATTTGGATTATAAGATAGACGTTCTTTCACACACGATATTTCCGCATTAATTCATTCAGTTGGTAAACTCAACATTTCAAGTTTAAAGAGCAAGCTTATGTCCGCTAAGACAGGCCTCATCCCTTCGGGGAGCAGCTTCGCTGCCATTGGAAGTCTGATCAGACAGGCACTCAAATCCTGTACATTCGGGGTTTTACACAATTCGAATTAATGCGGTTTTTTTATTTCTAGGAGCCGCTGGCGCGGCTCCTAGAAATAAATTTCTTTCCCTCCTTTTCAAAGAAAAAGTCGATCCTTCCCAGGATCAATCCTCCAAATCCGACCTGATTGACAAGTACATTCAACCCCGATTTGTTGGTAACACTGTCAGGTTTTTTTAGGAAAGTATGGGTATGTCCACCGATGATCAGATCGGTATGAAAGGATTCTGCTGCTATCACCAAATCACTGACTTTCTTCTCTTTGTAAGTATATCCGAGGTGCGAAAGACAAACAATCAAATCGGTTTTTTTCTCCTCTTTGAGAAATTTCTCCATTTTCAGCGCTTGCACCAAAGGATCAAGGTATTTGGTTTTGCCGTAATTTGGCTTGCTCACCAATCCATTCAGTTCGAT
>JAVHPO010000182.1:0-17427 GCA_036170635.1 Prolixibacteraceae bacterium
GGACGACTGGGACGACTGGGATAATTGGGACGACTGGGACAATGGAAGGACTGAGGACTGAGGACTGAGGACTGGGAACTGAGGACTGGGAACTGGGAAATCGAAGGGTCAACCCAAAATCTAAATGCCAACAGCTAACGGCTAATCGCTTTTTTCAATATCGTAGAATTTCTAATGAGAGTATATACCAAAACAGGGGATGACGGGACTTCCGGATTGATCGGTGGTACGAGGGTCGAGAAATATGACCTGCGTCTCGAATCGTACGGGACTGTAGATGAATTGAACAGTTGGATCGGACTTATCTGTTCCCAGAGACTTGATCCGGCTTCCAGGAATCTTTTAATTTCCGTACAAAATAATCTTTTTGTGATTGGAGCCCGGTTGGCAACCGACCTTTCAATGACAGATTTATCGGCGAAACTGCCTTTAAAAGTGGAAGAGATTGCAAAACTTGAGAATGAAATGGACCGTATTCTCGATCAATTGCCTCCTATGGAGCATTTTGTACTCCCTGTGGGAAGTAATACTATTTCTTATTGTCACCTTGCCCGAACAGTTTGCAGAAGAGCGGAACGAAGGGTTTGTCAGTTGGCAAAAGAGGTTTCCATACCTGCCGAATTGATTAGATACCTAAACCGCCTCTCAGACTATTTGTTTGTACTTTCCCGTAAAGTAGCTGTGGATGAAGGAATTGATGAGATTCAATGGGCACCTTAAAATTTATGCCTATTTATTTTTATTCTCGCAAAAAAATAGTAACATCGCAAAACCGTTGAACAGTAATCTAAATTAATATAATATGTATTGGACACTGGAATTGGCTTCAAAATTGGAAGATGCACCCTGGCCTGCAACGAAAGATGAATTGATCGATTTTGCCATACGTTCGGGAGCTCCGCTGGAAGTAATTGAAAATCTGCAGGAGATGGAGGATGAGGGTGAAATTTATGAATCTATTGAAGATATTTGGCCGGATTACCCAAGCAAGGACGATTTCTTCTTCAACGAAGACGAATACTAAAAATTGGCGTTCTGCTTACTTTTTGATGCAGGTTTCTTTTCGGGGCCTGCAATTTTTTTGCGTTTTTCGTCAAGCGGGTAGAGGTCTAAACGGGATTTGGGCTTCTCGCTTTCCCGCCAGACAAATCCCTTCAACACCATTTCATCAGAAGTCAGATCTTTCATGGGCGTAAGTTTACCCTCCGGTTTAGGGAAAAAAGCAATGCTGTCAATCTTGCTTTTAAGGAGATAAACATTGATCTTGCTGCTCTCCATTTTGCTCACCCCCGAATAGTGGTCCTTGTTTTTCAAGTAGTAGAGGGTGATGGCATTTCCATTTACTTCAATTGTTTTCAACTCATTTTTTACGATGTATCCGATCAATGTCTTTCCTGAAATCTGGTTGAATTTGATTGAATCTTCACGGGAGATGATAAAGCCATTGTTGTCCAGTCTGGCAATGTCAGGTCCCGGTATGTGAGGGCGGTATTCGATTTTTTCGGCCGAGAGTTGATGAACATCTGACCACAAAACAGGATCCCTATAGAGTCTCATCACAGAATCCTTCATTTGGTAAGCGAGGGAGTCGCAGATTCCTTGCAAATCTTTTTTGTAAAACCGCACCCTGTGATAAGCCATAAATATCTTTTGATCCTTTTTGTCCTTCGCTTTTGTTGTATCGGATGTTGCCGAAACCGAATCTTTGAGGGCCGCTTTAATTTTTAGTAAAGCCTCCCTGGCCCCTGAAAGTTTGGCCGTATCTGCTACCGCGGATAATGAATCTATGATTGTCGGAAGTTTCTTAATTTCCTGTAAGGCAATGGTTTTTAGACTATCAATTTTTGGGGCAAGCGTGTCGGTGACAGTTGAAATCAGACTGATTATCTCCTTGTTTTTAACGGCTGGGGCTGTAACCGGAACCGCTTTGGTGCCGGCAGATTTCTTTGGAACAAGTTCTTCCCTCACCATCTTTTTTACTGCCACAATTTTAGAAAGGTCAGGAATGGATTTGAGCGAATCAGCGTGCAGAAAGAGGGTGTCTTTGGGTGAGAACTGCATAAAGAGGGCGGAGTCGGTTACAAAGGCAATTTTGGTTTTCTCGTTATAGGTTCCTTTCCTGCCGGTGATCGCCACGTGGTTGGTAGTATCAGAAAGGAGTACCCTGCTTCGTGCCCTTCCGGTGCCAGTATCCCTTGAATAAAAAAGGGTATCTCCCTGTAACGACTGTTCCTTCCCAATAATTTTGGAGGCTTTGTAGAGTTCTGCAATATTCGTTCGTGTATCGTACCACCCTTTTTCCGAATAGAGTGTGCCTTGCTTGGTGGTTCCTACGATGTGCGTTGGCCCGACGATATAAACCCTTTCAATCTTGCTGTTGTATTTGAGGGTGTCGGCGGTCAGGATAAAATCCTTGTTGGTTACCTTCACAGAGTCTTTGAAGAAGAACATGTCTTCGTTGGAATAGTACCGGCCAATTTTGCTTACGAGCACGTTGGCAGTGTCCACTATTTTTCCTCCAGTGTTGTAGTCGCCTACGTTTGTCCGCATGTTATAAATCAATTCATCGGTAGTGAGCGTGATTGATTTGTTGACCAACCTGGCATTCCCTCTTACCTTGGCTATTTTGCTGTTCCCATCATAATTGCTTTTGTCACCATAGACATGTAGCGTATCTGCCTGAATGAAGTGGACATGCCCGAACGCATCGACCTTATTGCTGTCTTTGTAGGAATAAGCACTGTCGCAATACATGATTACATTGCCGTGGCTCATCTCAACGTTTCCGATCAAACGTTCAGCATTGGCAATAATTTTCCTGTCGTAGGTGTAGAGGTCGGCGCGTAGATCAATCTTTATCTTCTTCCCTCCGGGTTGAGGCAAAGAGCCGGACACAACGTGAAATGCCACGATGAGCAAAAGTGAAACCAAAAGGCTGTGTCCTAACTTACGCATTTCCATAACATTTTAAGCAGTAAGTAATAGACCATTCGTTATGCTCCGGGCAGGAGATTGACGGTCGACAATCATGGGTATATCCGATTTTATGAAAATTAAATTTTAACAACAGTGCTTAGCGTCTATTTAAATCCATGAATCCCCAAATCCAATAAATCCCAATCACTTCTTCCACGATTTCAGCTTAAAATTGCAGTTGCTGTAAAGGTCATCGATGTGTATATAGGTTTTTGCCTGTTGTTTGGCAAGCCAGGCCCGGTAGGTATCTTCTTTCTTTTTCTCCAGATAAATCTCGCTCAGATGCTGGTAGTCTTCCTGAAGATTGGCGGGATGTGCATTCGTTCTGCTCAGCAATTTGATGACTTTATAGACCTGACGTTGTTTGTCGTCCATTCCAAGAAAAGGTTCAGATACCTGTCCAACCTGTATGTTGGTAATCAGCTTACTTACATCCGGATCAAGTTCCTCCATCAGAAATTTGGTAGAGCCGGTTTTCTGTGAAGTGACAAGCCCGCCATTGTTACGGGAGTTTTTATCTGAAGAATACATGTAGGCTGCCTGATCCCATGTGATCGTTTTTTTTGCGATAAATAGGACAAGGCTGTCGATGCGGCCTTTTGCCTTATCAAGTTCTTTTGGATCTATTTTCGGACGGATCAGGATGTGACGGCATTTGATCTTTTCACCCCTTTTATCGATCAGTTGGATGATGTGGTATCCAAATTCGCTTCTGACCACTTTGGAAACGGCCCCTACTTTGAGGTTAAATGCCTCAGTAGCGAATGCCGGATCGAGCATGGCACGACCAACATAGTCCATCTCGCCGCCATTGCGTGCAGATCCAGGGTCTTCCGAATACATGACGGCAAGCGTAGCGAAATTTTCACCATTCTCGACCCTGCGTTTGTACTCACGCAATCTGCTCTTTACCTCCATGTCTTCCTGCTCGGTGATGACCGGAAGAACCGTAATCTGAGCATATTCAACCTGGGAACCAATCATCGGGATCTTTTCTTTGGGCAGTTGTCTGAAATAATTACGTACCTCGGAAGGTGTAGTAGTAATATTCTTGGAGATCTTTTGTTGCATCTGCTCTGTTTTCAGCTGCTCCTTGATCATCTCACTCATCTCAGATTTCAACTGGTTGATTGATTTCTTGAAATACTTCTCAACCTCTTTTTCTGAACCAATATTTTCGATGAAATATTTCATCCGTCGATCCATGTTCTGGTTGATCTGGTTGTCGGTTACCACGATATTTGTATCGAGTTCGGCCTCTGCCAGCAACAGTTTTTGCTCAAGAAGTGACTCCAGAATTTCGCATTTCAAATCACCTTCTGTGGTCTGCCCCTGAGCCTGTGCCTGTATCGCCTGTGACTCGATGTCGGACTTCAGGATAGGATTACTGCCCACAATGGCCACAATCTGGTCCACAACCTTGTCCTGGGCGTTCGAAACAAACACCGATCCCAGGATTATTCCTGACAACAACAAACCTTTTGTCAACTGTTTTAACATATATTTTTTATTTTTTGAATTCCTTGATGGTAAACCTGTTATCCCTTCTGCCTTTCTCGTATATATTTTTTTCGAGATCCTGAAGAAATTCCATTTTCCGACTGTTCAAAATTAAACTTTCTATCCGATCCTTGACGAAATCGTATGGAGCTTTTTCTCCGGCCAGAATGTAATCATTGATCAAAACGAAGTAAAAATTATTTAAATCGCTGAACTGAAGAAATTTAGATCGCCTCAACATTTGTTCAGGATCCTCTTTTCCCCCGGGAATTCGTGCCAAAATGTTGTTGAAATCGACCCATTCGTTGTTGAAATGGTCGTACTTTGATGCATACTGGAAACTGTAACTCGCCAACTCACTCATTGACTTGGTACTGTTTTCTGTCATCCACCGTCTTATCTGGTCGGTTTTGGCGACCGTTTTAGGTATCTCCACATAAACTGCCTTGACAATGTTGTAGTCGAGGGTGAATTTCTCGGGATTGATCTCATAGTAGTGGCGGATATCCTGATCTGTAAGGACCGTATCTAATTTCTGGCTAAGCAGTTGCTGCTGGTAACGGTGAATCAGGAGGGCATTGCTGTACTCTTCAATCTCTTTGGAAAGATCTTTTTGGCTTTCATCAAGATTTTCTGTGGCCATTTTCAACAGCAACTCTTTCTTTACCCATCGGGTGAGGATGTCATTGACCCTGGCCAGACTGTCCGGTTTCGTCATCCCGGCAGGAAGTTGCGACCGGAGATCTTTCAGAAGGTAGGTTTTGTCATCTACCCTGGCCACATAGATCTCATCTTTTGAACTTCGGAAATAGTTGCACCCGGATAGGATCACAACTGCCAAAAGCACTATGAACCTGCCTGTGTATCCCTGACGATGGAAATGAATATTTTCTAGCATATCAATCTGTTCCCAGGTATTAGACGAGTAGCGGCAGAAATAAGTTGTAGCGGTCCCCCGCTTTTTACGGAAAATTAACAGCTCAGCTTTTTTCGGAACTATTCGCGGCTGTAATTTGGCGACTCCCTTGTGATGGTTACATCGTGCGGATGACCCTCGACAACCCCTGCATTGGTAATTCTGCAGAACTTGGTTTCGTGGAGTTTTTCAATGGTAGCGGCACCGCAATAGCCCATTCCGGCCCGTAATCCACCGACTAACTGATAGAGCACCTCATTGAGCGAACCTTTGTAGGCAACCCGTGCCACAATGCCTTCAGGTACAAGCTTTTTGATGTCGTCTTCCACATCCTGAAAATAGCGGTCTTTTGAACCCTGCTGCATCGCTTCGATGGAGCCCATTCCCCGGTAGGATTTGTATTTTCTTCCCTGAAAGATGATGGTTTCGCCCGGCGACTCTTCCACTCCGGCAAACAACGAACCGGCCATTACGCTTTGCGCCCCTGCGGCCAGAGCCTTGACGATATCGCCGGAGTATCGTAATCCGCCATCGGCTATTACGGGTACGCCGCTATTTTTCAAAGCTTTTGCTACGTTATAAATGGCAGATAGTTGTGGTATTCCAACGCCGGCAACCACACGTGTGGTACAGATAGAGCCCGGGCCGATACCCACTTTCACGGCGTCGGCGCCTGCAAAAACAAGCTCTGATGCGGCTTCCGCGGTAGCGATGTTACCTACTATAAAATCTTTCTCGGGATATTTGTTTTTGGCATTCCTCAGCGTCTCCAGAACCCCTTTCGAATGGCCGTGGGCAGTATCGATGATGATGGCATCGACATTGGCTTTGACCAACTCATCGATCCGATCCATTGTATCGGATGTGACACCGACGGCGGCGGCTACCCTTAAGCGGCCTTTGGCGTCTTTGCAGGAGTTCGGTTTGTCCTTGACCTGGGTGATATCCTTGTAAGTCACCAGGCCCATCAGTTTGTTGTCCTTGTCGACTACCGGAAGTTTCTCGATTTTGTATTTCTGCAGGATCTTGGCAGCTTTTTCAAGGTCGGTCGAGATATCTGTTGTAATAAGGTTTTGCGAAGTCATAACCTCTGAAATGGGACGGTTGAAATTGCGTTCGAAACGGAGGTCACGGTTGGTGACGATACCTACCAGGTGGCGTTCGGCATCGATGACCGGAATTCCTCCGATTTTGAAAGTTTCCATCAGTTTCAGAACATCCCCCACCAGTTTGTCTTTCGAGATGGTGATGGGGTCAAAGATCATGCCGTTTTCAGCCCTTTTGACGATGTTTACCTGTTTGGCCTGCTGGTCGATGGTCATGTTTTTGTGAATGACCCCAATGCCGCCTTCTCGGGCAATGGCAATGGCCAATTTCGATTCGGTAACCGTATCCATGGCCGCAGAAACGATCGGCGTATTGAGTTTGATATTGCGTGAAAATAGCGATGAGATGTTGACATCCCGGGGTAACACCTCCGAATAAGCAGGTATTAAAAGCACATCATCGAAGGTTAATCCTTCGAGTACCACTTTATCTGACAGAAATGACATGGGTGTGAATTTTTGGTAAGACTTTTTGTTGCGCAAAAGTACTATTTTTTTCTTTTGGGACAATCGCTTCCTGTCAGGTGTATTAGCATTTGGTGAGAGTGTTGACCAATTGATTGTAGCTACTTGTAAAAGTTGAACAATAAGCTTAAATTTGTACAAAACATTGATATGCAAAGATTAATATCCGATAACATTGATAAAATCAAATCATTATGTATGACTCATAATGTGGCATCCTTGTTTGTTTTCGGTTCAGTCTGCACAGACAGTTTCAATGACAAAAGTGATATTGATTTATTAATCTCCTTTAAACCTATGGATTACGGAGATTATGCAGATACCTATTTTGATTTGGCAGATAAATTTGAGAATCTTTTTCAGCGGCCGGTTGA
Source organism: Prolixibacteraceae bacterium (assembly GCA_036170635.1). Classification (GTDB taxonomy): domain Bacteria; phylum Bacteroidota; class Bacteroidia; order Bacteroidales; family Prolixibacteraceae; genus CAINVV01. The sequence continues at coordinate 7,338 of JAVHPO010000182.1, forward strand.
TTTGGTAACTGACAAATCATTGTCAAACCCTTATTTTATTAGTACGGTTAACGAGACAAAGACCTTGTTGTATGGACAATGAAATAAAGAAGTATCTATTTGATATTCAGGAATCAATCTCTTCTATTCAGAAATATATCGGGAATAAGCGTGATTTTAAAGCTTAAAAGACAGACTAACTCCAGGTCAGATTTTTCCCATTTGTAGAAAAATAGTGGAACTAATTTCCTTTGGGATGAAATGTAGTTACCCGTAAAAATGGATATGTATCACGAAATATTGTTAAAGAATTGGGGGTTTGAGCAGTTCAGGCCCTTGCAGGAGGATATTATCCATTCGGTGGCTGAAGGAAAAGATACACTCGGACTGATGCCTACCGGCGGAGGTAAGTCCATCACTTTCCAGGTCTTTTCGCTCTCGAAGGAGGGAATGTGCCTGGTGATTACCCCTTTGATCGCCCTGATGAACGATCAGGTGGACCATCTCAGGTCCAAAGGGATCAAGGCCCTGGCCATCTATTCCGGCATGACAGTCAGGGAGATCGAGATTGCCTGTAACAATGCCGTTTACGGTGATTACAAATTTCTCTACGTCTCTCCCGAAAGGCTTCTGTCTCCCAATTTCCTGGAGTATCTGATCCGGTTTAGCCTCAATCTGATCACGGTCGATGAGGCGCATTGCATTTCACAATGGGGCTATGATTTCAGGCCTTCGTACCTTCAGATCGCCGAAATCCGAAAATTTTTCCCCAAAGTACCTGTGCTGGCCCTCACAGCTACTGCCACAGGAGCAGTGGTGGAGGATATTCAGGATAAGCTGCTTTTCCCTCAAAAGAACCTCCTCCGGAAGAGTTTTGTCAGGGAAAACGTTACCTATCTCGTTCGTCAGAAGGAGGATAAATTGGGTTACCTGGCCGAAACAGTCTCCAAATCCAAAGGCACGGGAATCATCTATGTCAGGAGCAGGAAGAAGTGCCGAGAGATTGCCGATCTCTTGCGGCAGCAGGATGTCGCTGCCGACTTTTACCACGCCGGACTGGATCCCGCCCTGCGAAAAGAGAAGCAAAACCGCTGGATGTCAGGGGCCACCAGGGTGATCGTTGCGACGAATGCATTTGGGATGGGCATCGATAAACCTGATGTGCGTTTCGTGCTGCACCTCGATCTTCCCGATTCGCTGGAGGCCTATTTTCAGGAGGCGGGAAGGGCAGGAAGGGATGGCGAACGGTCGCTTGCCCTGATGATCTACAACGGAACCGACAAAAGGCGGCTACACAAAATGGTGACAGATGCCTTTCCGGAGCAGGAGCGAATTCGCGCCGTTTACCAGGCGTTGTGCGACTACCTTCAGATTGCGGTTGGAACAGGCAAATACGGCTTTTATACTTTTCAGCCTGAAGATTTTGCAAAGAAATTTAACTTCCCCTTTACTACGGTCTATCACAGTCTGAAACTGATGGAAAGAGAGGGCTATCTGGAGTACACGGATGATCCCGAGAGCTCTTCGCGGCTCTATTTCCTGGCCCACAGGGATGAGTTGTACCGCATCGAAACCGGCAGCAAAGATCTGGAGAAGATTATCGGCATGCTTTTGCGCTCCTACACGGGATTGTTCAATGATTACGTACGAATTGATGAGGTACTGATTGCCCGAAGGCTTGAGATAACGCCAGATGAACTTTACCAAAATCTCAAGTATCTCTCGAAGCAAAAAATTATCCACTACATTCCGCGCAGGGAGGCTCCTGTGGTACAATTCCTTACAGAAAGGCTGGACACATCCAGGATACGTATTTCAAGAGCCAATTACCATGATCGCAAAACCAATTATCAGCATCGGGTAAATGCGGTGATCGACTATGCCAGGTCGGAGGATACTTGCCGCAGTGTTCAGCTGCTCTCCTATTTTGGTGAAAAGGGTTCCAGGCCCTGCGGAAAGTGCGATGTATGCACAGGGGAACATCAATCAGGGATTTCCAATGCTGAGTTTCATGAAATAAGCGGCGCTATTATGCAGTTACTCCATTCCGGACCAGTGGAAATAAAGGAAATAAATAGAAATATAGTTGGGAAGGAGAAGAGTATTTTAAAGGTTACCAGATGGATGCTTGATCAGGGAAAACTTGAACTTAACCGATCCGGTCAGCTGGTTTTGAAACAGGTTGGATCGTCCGATTCGTCTGATCCTGCTAAAGAATGAATTGACCCGCGCAACAATTGGCAAACCCCCACTCATTTTTTTGGTTTTAGACGCTTACTCAACGAAGTTTGATTACCTTTGCCGCTGAGAAGTTTTTGTCGTGAACATGGAAGAGAGATCAATCGATGAATCACTTTTCTCGGATGTTGTCTATTCCAGGAATGTGATTGAATTTGCTACTGTAGCCAATGAGTTCTGTACCTTTGCAGAGTCTGTAAGTGATTACCCCAGATGGGACTTTCTGGGAAAGTTACAGAAGATGTTACCCTTACTTTATCTGAAGACTTCACTGCTGCCGGGTTTGAATGAGCTGGAAGATTCAGAAGATTCACCTGAAAAGTTTGTTACGGAGAGCGACTACAATTTTATCCTTCGGAAACTGAGTTCGAAGTTGGGGGAGTTTGACAGCTATCCCGAAATTCTCGAACCTGGTATGGCCCTTGGGGATGCCAGTGTAGAGGCCAATATTTCGGAAAACGTAGCAGATATCTACCAGGATTTGAAAGATTTTATTTTGTCATACAGGATTGGAACAGTAGAGGTGATGCGGGCAGCCCTATGGGAGTGCCGGAACAATTTCGAGCAATATTGGGGACAGAAGCTGGTGAACGGTTTGCGTGCGGTTCACATGCTGGTACATGGGAATATGAACATTGATTAGTAGATGAGCGAATATACCAAAGAGTTTAAAAAAACCATTACAGATGAAGAGCTGGCTGAACTGCCTCTCTCGGTATTTGAAGGGAAAATCCACCTGATCGAAAAGGTGGAGGAACTGACTGATGCTATCAATTATCTGAAAAACCATCCTGTTCTGGGATTTGACACTGAAACCCGTCCGGCATTTAAAAAGGGGCAGAACCACCAGGTGGCACTGCTTCAACTCTCCACAGCCCATGAGGCTTTCCTCTTCAGGACCAACCTGATCGGTCTCTCACCGGGTTTGATCAAGATCCTTGGTTCCCCTTCGATCATTAAAGTCGGCGCAGCCATTCGCGATGACATCAAGATCCTTCAGAAACTTGCCCATTTCAAACCGGGTGGTTTTGTCGAATTGCAGGAACTGGTCAAACTGCATGGCATCGAAAATTTCAGTCTGAAGAAGCTGGCGGCCATCGTCTGCGACATGCGCATCTCAAAATCGCAGCGTCTTACCAATTGGGAAGCGCCGGTTTTAACCGAACAACAGCAAGTCTATGCCGCTACGGATGCATGGATCTCCTACATGATATACATTGGACTCACCCAAAAATAATCCATGCAACCACTGGCACATGTCATTTTAAAGAAGGGCAAGGAAGAGTCGATGGAGCGTTTCCATCCCTGGATCTTCTCAGGTGCCATCGACAGGATTGAAGGTGCAGTGGAAGAGGGTGACCTCGTCTCGGTCAGGAAGAGTGATGGCAAAACCATTGCCTATGGACATTGTGCCATCGGATCGATTGCCGTGCGGATCTTCTCCTTCGGGGAGGGCATCCCGGGTGATGATTTCTGGAAAACCAGGATTCAACAGGCTTACCAACTTCGCGAAATGATGGGTTTGACAGATGCACCCGATACCAACGTTTACCGGCTGATACATGGAGAAGGCGATGGAATGCCCGGACTGATTGCCGATTATTACAACGGAACTGTCGTGCTTCAGTTCCATTCTGTCGGTATGTGGCTGGTACGCGAAGCGATCACAGAGGCGCTCAAAGCTGTCTTGGGCGACAAACTGGTAGCCGTCTATGACAAGAGCGCCAAGACACTTCCTTACAAAGCCAACATTGAAGCCAAAGATGGTTACCTCTATGGCGAATCTTCTGTTGGAGAGGTGCTTGAATATGGCAACCGGTTCAAAGTGGACTGGCTCGAAGGTCAGAAGACCGGCTTCTTTATCGACCAACGTGAAAACCGCAAGCTACTGGCCACCTATGCCAAAGACAAAGCAGTTCTCAACATGTTTTGTTACACCGGTGGATTTTCGTTCTCCGCCATGCAGGGAGGGGCTAAATTGGTCCATTCGGTCGATTCATCGGCCAAGGCCATCGAGCTTACAAATGAAAATGTGGAACTTAACTTCCCCGGAGATACCCGGCACGAGGCATTCGTGGCAGATTGCTTCGATTACCTGCAAGATATCAAGGACAAATATGATCTGATCATTCTCGATCCACCAGCCTTCGCCAAGCACCGCGGCGCCCTCGCCCAGGCCCTGCAGGGCTACAAGCGGCTCAATGCGAATGCCTTCCGGCAGATCAAACCCGGAGGTATCCTGTTTACCTTTTCCTGTTCACAGGTTGTGACCAGGAACAACTTCCGCGAAGCAGTCTTTTCGGCTGCCGCGATATCCGGACGGGAGGTGCGCATTCTGCACCAGTTGTCCCAGCCGGTCGACCATCCGATCAACATCTATCATCCCGAAGGTGAATACCTGAAAGGTTTGGTTTTATATGTAGAATAACATCGTTCATCTTATAGCTTAAGCAATTGAATTTCTCAGATTTTGACTTTACACACGACGTCATGGATGGATTGTCCTCCATGGGCTTCGAAAAATGCACCCCCGTACAGGAGTTTGCCATTCCTGTCATTTTAGAGGGGAAAGACCTGATTGCCTGTGCCCAGACAGGTACCGGAAAGACAGCAGCCTATTTGCTTCCAATTCTGAATAACATCTCCAGGGAGGGACACACAGGCATGCATACCCTGATCATTGCCCCGACCCGGGAGCTGGTTTTGCAGATTGACCAGCAGATCGAAGGGTTCTCCTATTTTACAGGAGCCTCTTCCCTGGCCGTTTATGGCGGAGGCGTTGGAGCAGCTTTTGACCAGCAAAAATCCGCGCTGGTACAGGGCGCCGATATCATCGTCGCGACTCCCGGCAGGCTACTCTCGCACATCAACATGAAATACTCCGATTTCAGCACCATCCAGACACTGATTCTGGACGAGGCCGACCGGATGCTCGACATGGGCTTCTTCGATGACATCATGCGGATTATCGGCGAACTTCCAGGGGAGAGACAGACCCTCCTTTTTTCGGCCACAATGCCTCCGAAGATCCGGCAAATGGCCGGGATGATCCTGAAGAATCCTGAGCAGATTAACATCGCCATTTCCAAGCCTGCTGAAAACATCATCCAGGCTGCCTACATGGTTTATGAAGGTCAGAAGGTGCAGCTGGTGAGAGAGTTACTGAAAGGGAAAACGGACTACAAAAGCGTTTTGATATTTACTTCCCGCAAGGCCAATGTGAACGGACTGGTACGCGAACTTCGCCGGATGGGTTTCTCAGCTGACGGTATGCTGTCGGACCTGGAGCAGAAGGAGCGGGAAGAGGTGATGCTTCGTTTCCGTAACCGGGAGACACAGATACTTGTTGCCACTGACATCGTATCCCGCGGTATCGACATCGACAGCATCGACCTGGTGATGAACTACGATGTACCGCGCGATCCGGAGGATTATGTCCACCGCATCGGCCGGACTGCCCGTGCTTCCCAGTCGGGAGTAGCCATTACGCTGATCTCCGATAATGATATGCACGATTTCAGGAAGATTGAAGAGCTGATCGAACGCGATATCATCAAGATTCCACTTCCTGCAGGCATGGGTATAGGACCAGAATACAATCCCTCCATCAGGAGAAAGATGGCGCCCAGGTCATCATCGGGCGGAGGAGGAAGAGGCGGCGAGCGCAGGGCTCCGGCCAAGAAGGATTTCCGGCACCGGGACAGGGGAAATCATCAGGGGCATAAGAAAGCGGGAGAGTAAGGACCAAGGGACCAGGAGACTTGGAGACTTAGGGACTGAAAGATAGAAAAAGAGTGGGAGAAGGGGTGAGTGGGAGAGGGGGCGACCTATTCGTCAGCAATTGCTCACTGAGCCTGTCGAAGTGTATTGCTTGATTCAAAATTTTGAAAGAAACCCGGTCCCTGAGCCTGTCGAAGGGTATCCAAGTTTGAACGACTAGTCGCGATTGGCCTTAGTTTCACCTCGTGAACACTTTTGTAGTCATTCGTGGTTAAATGCAGATTACCACTAACCTATACGAAAGAACAGAGAACCTTCGTTTATTTTTTTGAAATCCCGTATCTTTGTAAAAATGGGTGTGTCATGGGAACCGTTGAACAGAATGATATCAGGGCCGAATATTACAATGAGGCTATCCGTTACATGGATAATGCCAAAGAGACATTGAAAAAAGCAGGCAAGGAGGAGGATATTTACCAGGATGAGAAATATGTCAAAACTGCTTGCGGAATTGCATATTGCGCGGTATTAAAAGCGCTGGACGGTTATTTGTTGCTGAAAGATGTCAAAGTTCCCAAGAGAAGAAAATCGATTGAATTTTACCGGGACAATATTGCGAAAATCGACCGCAAGCTGATGGCTTATTTGAACAATACCTATACAATATTGCACCTGGACGGGTATTATGATGGCATTGTATATGTGGACACCATTAGCGCAGGCTTCAAATCCGCCTACTTTATCATTGACAAAATCAAACCGGCGGCCTAGCGTGAAGAGGGGGCGAAGGGGAGACTGGGCGAGGGGGAGAACTCTTTGATCCATATTTTCAGGTAATAGAAATCCTAATTTTTTTCAATGGTGCGCATAAAATCCTTTGTCCATCGGCTTAACCGGCCAGGGAACCACTTGCCCCATCGCCCCTTCTCCCCCTCCTTAATAAAATCTGCTTGATTTTATTGGTTCAACAACCCTGTAATTGAAAGATTTTTTTCTGTTCAGGTGGAAAATAATTCCTTCCCTACTTTTTTATGAGAGTGAACGACCGTAACTTTGGTATTGTAACGTTACGCGCGCCAAAACCTGAGGCACGGAAAAGAAATCAGTAAAATTTAATTTATGAAATTTTTTAATTAATTTTAATGATGAAAGAGTTAAATATAACGGAATTAAGAGAAATAGAAGGCGGGTTTTTCCCGATTGTAGTCTTTGGAGTTGTAATTACGGCGAAAGCTGCTGCATGGATTATCGCTGGTTGTATTTTTGCTGCCGGTGTCTATGTTGGTTATAAAGATGCTGCAAAGGCAGATGAAGCAGCATCCGTACATGTAACATTTTGTTGAACAAAAAAATATCGATTATGAATGCTTCAAGTTTGTTTTCCCCAGGGAATGGGATTATTTCATTATCGCAAGAGGAATCAAAAATGATATATGGTGGAACATGGTTGTATGTGGCACCGTTTGTTGCAATTGGCGCTCTTGCAGGTGCTGCTATAGCTATTTTTGAATTCGGGAAGTCTACTGGTAATTTTCTCTATCACTTAACTCATTAATAAAATGATGGAAACCTATAGATTTGTTGTAAAACACAGAAGGATCTTTACTGTGATTGCAGTTGTTTTGTCCATTCTTTTTATTTATCAGCTCGGAATTAGATTTGGAGATCTGATTTTCCGTATTTCTCACTAACGATCATTGAGATAATTGTTGATAAATTAGTGATTGTAGACTCCCTTTGTTGTTGAATCAATGATAGATCCCTAACATTGAAAGAACCACTATTGCCTTCTGCGATAGTGGTTCTTCTGAAATATTGTTAATTTGCAATCTTTAATCTGTAATCTTTTTAGGATCAATCACAATGTGTTTTATCGACTCATTCTTGCTCCCTACAGAGTATGAGTAAGAGATGTGGATAAGCCCGTCGGTGGTTTGGATGAGGCACGGATAGGAGAAGCTGGCCTTGCGGTCGGGTGAGTATTCGATCACCTCTTTTTTGTACCAGCTGTTGCCCTCATCATCGGAGAGGTAGAGCGAAAGTTTGTAACGGCCATCGTTGATATCATTCCCAAAATAGAGCCATTTCCCGTTTTTCATGGCATAAATTTCTACACTCGCCTCGTTGGGAATATCTGTCTTTTTTGCCGCCGACCACGATTCCCCTTGATCTTTGGAAGTGCTTACCTGTACCCGGGCAGGGGCATCACCACTGTCGCGCATGTAGGCTACGATTTCACCGCTTTTTCTGATGGCCAGGGCGGGCTGGATCGGTCCGCGGCCAACAATAGGAAGGCTGGGACGCCAGGTGGAGCCATTGTCGTCCGAGATGGCCACCATCGACATGTTCAGCCCGTCGGAGTAGAGCGGGAGCAGGATCCTTCCGCTGGCCAGGGTGACAGGCTGTATACGGGTCATCCAGCCGAAACTGCGTTTCATCTTGTCTTTGCTGGCCTCAATGATCATATCGTCATATTTGGGGGCATATGCCGCCCATCCACGATCGGGATCTTCCAGTTCCTTGAATTTTTTGGCCACCTCAGCGGCAAAACTGTCGTCTGGTTTCAGGAGGATATCATCCTGCCAATCCCAGAGAGGAGCTCCCTCATTCATGAATTTTGTGGCGGTGCGAAAGCGAAGAACGGAGTACTGCCACTGGTTGGCCTGGACTGCTACCCAAAAAAGAAATAATTTTCCCTCCCTGGTAATGTATAGAACTGGATTGCAATCCGGAATCCCCTTGGTATCGGCCATAAGAAAAGGGGTGGCCCAGCTATTGGTCCCTTTTTTTTGTCTCGAGCCCATTACACGGACATCATCGGCGTTACGTTCGCCATTTCCCTGGAACCAGCAGGAGAGCAGGTCGCCATTGGGAAGCTGCACGATGGAGCTGCCGTGGGTGTGTTCACTCTGGAAGGGGAACATGATCTCCTGTTGCACAATGGCTTTGGAGGTCTCGGTGTTTTGTGCCTGCATGCCAAGGAAACCCAACAGCAGCAAGCCGGACATAAATAATTTTTTGAACACCTGGTAATTTATTAGTAGTTGTAGAATCCGGAGCGAAGGTAAGGATTACTTCACCGGTTGCTCGTGGGTCTCAAGTCCAAACAAATCGAAGGGTTTTTTGCTGAAACTCTCTTTGAACAAGGTGATGGTAAGGATGATGAAAGCAGCGAATGCCAGAACGATCAGGATCTGGATCCAGGAGGTCTTTTGAATGGGCTGCCTGTCTTTTACATCACACACTTCACCCGGACAGTATTGCGCTTTTTCTTTGTAGACCAAGGAGTAAAATTTGCATCCCAGACAGATCCCGAATGCCGATTCGAAGAAGAGAAAGATCAGGCAGATAAGACAAATAAGTCCGGTGATGGGGCTGTAGGAATTGACCACCACCAGCATGATGAACATGGTCAGTGCCAGAATAATACCGATGATCCAGGCGAATTTTTTCTGTTTGGCGCCAACATATTCGGGCGTTTGGTTTCTGACGATAAGGCGCCCAATGATCAAGGAAGGGGCAAATCTGGGACTAATCAGCACCCTAATTAAGATATCCACCATGAAGATCACCACCGCGTACTTGAGGGGTGTAAAATTGCCTTTTGTCACGACAGTAACGATGGTGGTAAACATCATCAAAAACAGGATGCCGGCTGCGGCCCTGATTTCACGTTCGTTTAAAACAGGGATGTTGTACCCCGGAACATCCTCGCCGAATTTGATTATTTTGCTCATAGGATCAGAATTTACAGAATTTACAGAATTGATCAGAATTCTCAAATATAGGAATTATTACAATTAATTGACAAATGTGGTTAAACTGAGAATCAATATTAAAATCAGAAGTATAAATAAACTATTTTTCATCTGTTGGATAACATTTGTCTGCAAAAATGTACTGATGATAGCCTTGTCCTAAATTATCCCCAACAATATTGTAGTAACATTCGTTGCCACCTCCAAAGGGTGAGATGATTAATGGTTCATTTAGCATTATCTTTTTTAGCGACCATCCATTAGGCAAAACCGCTGTTGTGTCTGGTTTTCCTGTTTCTGTTGCGTGCATTACGTAATAATTACCTTTATTGTCTGTAAGTTGAAAAATACTATCGGTAAACATTACAGTTTGGCATTTCTGAATTGTTTTTATT
>JAVHPO010000183.1:0-3696 GCA_036170635.1 Prolixibacteraceae bacterium
TTTGGGCTGACCATCTTTATTGAGTGACTGATCTATTTCATAACCGGCCTCCCAGGAGCCGGATACTTCGTTTCCAATCTCCCAGAATTTGCTTCTACCGTTGTCATATCTAACCCAATCGGCTGCAAGGTGGGCTGCCTGGGCGACAGGATTGCTGCTGGTGCCATAGCGGGCATAGCCGTAATTGACTGTTACCATTCCGGTAGATTCAGTCATCTGCATCATCTGGTAATATTGGTCGACTCCCATGGCCCAGTCTTCAAAACTCTGGACCCTCTTCCCAACCCAGGGAGAAATGTTTGACGGAATGTCGGCCAATGGAGGATCGTACGATTTTATCGCATAATTTTCATAGACCCCTTTTCTGTTCCAGAAGAAAACATCCGATAGGCTGCCTCCCGGAACGCGCATGACCCCCATTTTCAGGTTGTTGATGTTATTCATCAGGAGCGCATTGTTTTGCATCCATCCTGAAAAACAGTTGGCATTGTTGCCTGTTACATATTTCGAAACCTTGGTAATCCGTTTGGAGAAATTTACAACGACATCCAGCCCTTTGGTCCCGGCAAATTGCGGAACATCGTCATAAACTGCCGGAATCGGAGCATTTTTCGGGGACCATGAACCGAAAGGAATATCGGGAACCGTATTGGGCGTATCTATGACAATTACTGGTGGAATAACCGGTGCTATCACTGATTTATCTTTGCAGGAGTTCAGGCATAAAACAAACAAAAATGAGCAAAATAGAAGTAGATGATATTTGAATGGATACATTGATTGTAAAATTATTTAACAATGAAAATTTATTTTTTCAAATTCGGCATTTCGTCACGGCTAATAACATAACTGTGGTTCATTATTTTTTGCCAGTGCGTAACGGGATTGATCGCTGATTTTCGGGTATAGTCTCCATACCAGGGCATAAACCATAACCAACCGGCTTTGTCGTTGACCAGATTGTCAGGATCCGGAATGGTGCCATTCTCGCTCAGTGTAATCATTTTTCTTCCTTCAAAATCAGTTTTTAATTTAGTGAAATTGGTCACTTGAGAACTAAAATCGCCATTGGTTGCATAAATGTCCATGCTTAAAATGTCTACATATTGATCTCCCGGGTACCAATCAATATTGTCCGGTTTAACGTCTGACGTCCAGATCCAGATCAGGTTATTTAATTTGTGGTGATTGACTAACCTGTTATACATCACCTTCCATAATGTTTTAGTTGCATCTGCCCCTTTGTATCCCCACCAAAACCATTTGCCGGATGCTTCGTGCAAAGGTCGCCAGAGAACAGGAATTTTTGCATCCCTCAATTGGCGCAAGTAATTGGCAACTGTATCGATATCCATAATCATGGCAGCATATTCGACCGAAAGGGTATCCGATATTTTTGATACATCGAAAGTAGTCCTTTCACTGTAATTCGTTGCCATAGAATAAAATGCATCATTGTTTCTGAGCGGATCCCGCCAATGCCAGTGACAGTTCACCATTCCATTTTGGGACCACCATGTTACTGCATTCTTCACCAGATCACCCTTTTTTTCCCAAGAATAATTGCGTGTGTGATTCATGAAATCAAAACCAGCTAATGCAGGATACTTACCGGTTTGTTGAAATATCCAGTTCTCTTCATCCAGGCTGGATGTTATAGCAGTTGCACCTGAATGAATCTTTTTACCATAGCTCTGTTTCAGATAATTATATAGATTCACTGTTTCGGGTGACGGATTGGGATTTACAAGATTGGAGGCAGCAACTCCCGGTGAAAATGGTTCAACACGAATATAATCCACCGCGAAATTCTTTATTCCACCCGGTGTCAGGGTGACCGTATTTAGATTTTGCCACAAATTAGAACGGGCAAATTTAATTTCGGTAAATACATTTCCAGTAGCCGGAAGACTTAAATTAACTATTTCGGAATTATTAATACTTATAATACAAGAACTTGCACCGAACGTAAAGGTTGAATATCCCAAATATAAATTGTAATCACCTGCCAAATCATTAATTACGCTGAAAATGAGTTTGTCATTTGCGCTGCTGAATGAGGCAACATAGCCCGTTCCCGAAAATCCGCCTAACGTAGATAGAATACTTAAGCTTCCTCTTCTGACACCATTTTCAGCTTCGAATTTTAAACTTTCGGAAGGGGAGATTTTTGCTTCAGCTTTATCTTGCTTGCAGGAAAAAAGAGCGATGATGAAAAACAGGATGGTACAATAAATTCTCATATTTTGCAAAGTGAACGATCAATAATTTAAAGATGTTTTCACCATTTTTTTAATTGGGGCCGTCTCAATATCCTGTTGGATTGAGACAACCCCAATTAAATGATATCAGTTAATAAACTGAAGCGGCTTAAATATTTCTTCGGATAATTATCTCAATCCGATATGATCTATATAATAAACTCCGGCCCAACCAGCTTCCTGAAAGACTAAATCAGTTATTTTCGAGGGATTACCCAGGTTAGCCTTTGTAAGTTTGTATTCTACCCATTTGCCTTCCTGAATAACGATATCATATTGTGGTCCCCAATTAGCAGCTACTTTGAGAACCTTACCATTCGTCCCTGGTTTACCGAAAAGAGCAAAGGTAAATTCAGTATAGGTGGCCAGAGAAACATTTCCACCACCCAGGTACAATGCACCCCATGAGCCATCACAGGTAACTTTAATAGACTTGTCGCCGTCACGAACATTCTCTGTATTGCTAAAATCTCTTGGACCACCCCAGCCCCAGTTGCCCCATCCGTTCATTAAGGCATCCTCATAGAAAGCATACGCTAACGGAGCGAGGTCAGGAAGATCTCCAACAATAAGTAATTTCGTTGTTGATACAATATTAATCCCGGAATAGGCTACTAACGTTATCTGCCCCTTTGAAGTTAATGGAGGAACTTTAAATACGAGCTGGGTCGCTGTTTGACTAACGAATGAGGTGATTGGTGCTGCAGCGCCTTTCACAATTACTTGTTTGGTAAGATCAAGGTTGGTACCTGTTATAGTAAGGTTTGCTCCTATGTCAACAGGAATTGGGGCAAATGAAGTAATCACTGGTAGGGTAACAATCAGATCTTTATCCGACGTGATTGACAAAGGCTTCACTCCTCCGGTATTAATTACCAAAGGGCCTGATTGTGCTTCAACAGGCACCTTGACTACCAGTTGGGTCATCGATTTGCTTACGAAAGTTTTAACTACCAGATCTTTGGTAAACCAAACTTCAGATACCCAATTCAGGTAATTCCCGGCAATGGTAATATTATCACCCGGACGGACAGATGGTGTGATGGATGTTATAGTAACCGGTACCAGCAGATCTAAAACTGTTTTTGAAACAATATTTCCCTGTGCAGTTCTAAGGGTTATGGTTCCCCGCTCGGTTTTCTGCGGAACGATAATCACGATGTTGTCCGCACTCTGACTGACGAAGGATGCACTTTGCACACTATCGCCTTTCAATACGATCGTAGTAACTTTATCAAGGTTTTTCCCTATAAAGGTTATCTGATCACCCAGTTTCACCCCGGACGGGCCAAAACTAAGCAACTCAACCATCCCGTTGTTTACATCAGAATTATCCTTTTGACAGGAGCTGGTTGCCAATGCGATTGACAGTACAATACCAGTCAACCAAAGCAAGCGTATGTTGAATTTTATATTCATTTTTTTAAGTTATAAA
>JAVHPO010000184.1:0-3630 GCA_036170635.1 Prolixibacteraceae bacterium
TTGTAAACAATAAATCGGAAAGAAAGTTCAGTGAATATACAAATCTTTTATGTTAGAGCCTTGGAAGGGGTGATAAGGTAGTAATTCAAAATAGATATCTTTGCGCCTTCCAAAAATTAGCAGGATATGATTTCAGTAGACGGACTTACGGTTGAATTTGGCGGATCAACGCTTTTCTCGGATATCTCTTTCGTTGTCAATGACAAGGATAGGATTGCGCTGATGGGTAAAAATGGCGCCGGAAAGTCAACCTTGCTGAAAATCATGGCAGGGGTCAAAACTGCCGGTAAAGGGAGGATATCCGCACCAAAGGAGGCTGTCATTGCCTATCTGCCCCAACATTTGCTTACAGAAGATAACCGGACAGTTTTCGAAGAGACTGCCATGGCCTTTTCCCGTATCCAGGAGATGGAGCGTGAGATAGCTGCCCTAAATGAAGAGTTGGCGATACGAACAGATTACGAATCAGAAAGTTATAGCAATATTATCGAGCGGGTCTCTTCCTTGAGCGAGATGTATTATTCGATTGAAGAGATCAATTTTGACGGAACCCTAATTCTGGTTTCCCACGACCGTGACTTTCTGGATGGATTGGTGAGCAAGGTTTACGAGTTTGGCAACAAACAGGTCAAAGAGCATTTGGGGGACATCTACAGCTTCCTGCAAAAGAAAAAGTTGGATAACCTCAGGGAATTGGAGCGAAAAAAAAGCAAGTAATTGAAAATTTAATTTCGTTTAGTTAAGGATATTGATTCAATTGGCCCGTTGTGTCCTTCTATGTTGAAATCCTTTGCGTCCTTTTTGGTAAAATTTAAAAGTTTAACCACAAAGGTCTCGAAGTACAACACAAAGGAAACACGAAGGATTCTATTTACGAAATGACAATGAATGATAATAATGGGTGTTGCTGAATACACTAACAACACACACATGCAGATAGAAAATAAAGTTGTTCCGAAAATCTGGTCAATATAACCTCAAAAAGTCGGCATATTTTCTCATCTTTATACGATAAGAAAATACCAACTATACCATGAACAAAAAACCATTCTCACTACCCTTGGCCATCCTCCTGGCAGCTCTACTTTGCACATTTTCTGATGTTTACGCCAGGGAAACAAGCAATCTGCAAAAGGGATGGAAGTTTTCCAAAGGAAATTTTCCAAATGCCGCTCAACCCAATTTCGACGATTCAAAATGGCAGGATGTCTCCGTCCCGCACGATTGGGCTATTTCTGGTCCAACGGTGGTCGATGGGGATGGAAATACCGGAAAACTTCCCTGGCGGGGTGAAGGTTGGTACCGTCGGAATATTGAAGTTCCTGCCGGATCGGAAGGGAAAAATGTATTTCTGATTTTTGACGGGATCATGTCGTGCCCGGAGGTATTTGTGAATGGAAAGCTGGCCGGCAAATGGGATTACGGTTACAACTCATTTTACCTGGATATAACCAAATACCTTCAATTTAACGGGAAAAACAAGCTGGCCATTCATGTTGATACCCGGAATCACGACAGCAGATGGTATCCCGGCGCAGGGATTTACAGGAAAGTACAGATGGTGGTTGTCGATCCGGTCCATGTTGGTGTCTGGGGCACACAAGTAACAACGCCGGTGGTGAAACCGAACTATGCAGAAGTAAGGGTCATGTCCACTGTCTACAATCAATCCGGTAACAATGAAGAGAAGGTAAAAATTGAGAATTGCATTGTCAATCAAAATGGAGTTGAGCTGGCAAAAAAGGAGGTAGTTGCCAAAATAGCGGCAGGATCGTCCAGAGAGATTGAAACGACTGTCGGCCTCACTGATCCCAAGCGGTGGGATATTGCCAATCCTGTTCTATACCAGGTCAAGACTGTTGTTTACACGAACGATAAAATTACAGATACCTATTTTACCCCATTTGGAATCAGGACACTACGGTTTACTCCCAACAATGGATTGTATCTGAATGACAAACGAGTGCAATTGAAAGGTGTTAACCTGCACCACGACCAGGGACCTTTGGGTTCCGCCCTTTATCCCAGGGCCCTGGAAAGACAGCTTGAAATCATGAAGTCCATGGGCTGCAATGCCATACGGACCAGTCACAACATGGCTGCCCCCGAATTGCTTGAGTTTTGTGACAAAATGGGTTTCCTTGTTTTTGATGAAGCCTTTGACAAATACGACAAAAAGGTTGATATCAACGCAGATACCAACTTCGAAGATTATGCCCAAAGGAATATAAAGAATTTTGTTGAGCGCGACCGGAACCATCCGTGTGTTTTTATCTGGAGTGTCGGCAATGAAATGGCGGATGTGCAGTACAACAACAACAATGGTTTCTACCGGATGCAAACCATGATCAACTTTGTCCGCAAATACGATCCTACCAGACCTGTCACCATGGCCTGCGACAATACCAACAGCGCTGCCTGGCGCCATTTTGATTTCTACGATGTGCACAGCTGGAATTATGGCCGCAGGTACAGCCTGGCCCGCCAGATGGAGCCAAACAAGGCGGTAATTGTCAGTGAGTCAGGATCTACTGTTAGTACGAGAGGCTTCTACGAGTGGCCATTACCAACTCAAAAGGACGAATTTACCACCTCGCTTCAGGTAAGTTCGTATGATTTGAGTGTTCCCAAATGGGCCGATCTGCCCGACGAAGATTTTATGTGGCAACAGGATGAAGAGTACATTGCCGGCGAATTTGTCTGGACAGGCTTCGATTATCTGGGCGAACCAACGCCCTATCGGAACGATTGGACCAAGGCACATGGAATGACCGACAAAGAGGCCTCCAGAAGCTCTTACTTCGGAATTGTCGACCTATGCGGTATCCCGAAAGACAGGTATTATCTCTACAAGAGTTACTGGAAACCGGAAGAGGTGACTGTTCACATACTGCCTCACTGGAATTGGGCTGGAGGGAAAATGGACAAAATCCCGGTATTTGTTTACACCAATGGCGACTGTGCCGAACTTTTTCTAAATGGTAAATCGCTGGGAAAACAATACAAGAAGCCCAACTCAAATAAGCCAACCGAGCGATTCCGCCTGATGTGGCCGGAGGTGACTTATCAACCCGGAGAACTGAAAGCGGTAGCCTACAAGGAGGGAACGGTTATAGGGGAACAGGTACTTAAAACCGCGGGCGAACCCTACCAGATCAGGCTTACGCCGGATCGTTCCACCATCCATGCCGACGGTTTGGACCTATCGTATATGCTTGTCGAGGCTTTTGACAAGGATGGGAACCCTTGTCCGCTGGCAGACAATGTGATTGATATTTCGTTAAGTGGTCCCGGACATGTTGCAGGTGTTGGAAACGGCAATCCGCAGTCGTTTGATCCTTTCCAGGCAAACCAGGTGAAACTTTTTTATGGTAAAGCCATGATTATCATCGGGTCTGAAAGTAAGAAGGGGGAGATAAAAATTGCTGCGTCTTCGGATGGATTGGTAAAAGATATGAAACAGATAAAAACAGAATAATTGTAATAGTAGTGGGGATGAATAAAGGAATTGTACAACGTTCAAATTAAGGAATTCTAGAATTGTAGACGCTCTATATATATTACTGATTATCAGCAGATTGCTTCGTCGTTCCTCCTCGCAATGACGGTATGCTGTTGATTTTGTGAGGG
>JAVHPO010000185.1:0-3584 GCA_036170635.1 Prolixibacteraceae bacterium
ATTGCCCTGGTCCCGGGGATACAACTGAAACAGCCCAAAGGTATCCGCGGCATATCCGAATGGTACATGAGCACGATCACGAGAAGTGATTACATCAGTGAATTATTTGACCGTCAAACCCTTTTGGCAATTGAGAACCTCCAAAGAATCTACCGAACCATTGGGAACGACATTGATGTGTTGTTTGTGTGCGGTACAGATTTTGGTACGCAGGATTCTACCTTCTGTGCGCCGGAACAGTTTGATGATCTGTGGCTTCCATATTACCAACGGGTCAATGATTGGATACATGCCAATACCGGATGGAAGACGTTTAAACACTCATGCGGGGCGGTAGAAAATTTTATGGGCCGGTTTATAGATGCCGGCTTCGATATCATTAACCCGGTGCAGGTAAGTGCCAGAGGGATGGATCCGAAGCATCTCAAGGAAACATATGGAAAGCACCTTACCTTCTGGGGAGGTGGTGTTAATACCCAAACGACCCTTCCTTATGGTACGACACATCAGGTTAGGGAGGAAGTACTTCGTCACTGCGATATTTTTGCAAAGGATGGCGGTTTTGTCTTCAATACCGTTCACAACATACAGGCCAATGTTCCAATCGCAAATGTTGTGGCCATGATCGATGCGATAAAGGAGTTTAACGGTAATAAATAAGTGCAAATCAATAAAATGGAGTCCATTGGTGATCGATCGTACTGAACGAAGTCAGAACAAAGAGAGGAAGGTCAAGAGTGATTTTCCTCTCTTTGTTTATGACGTTTATCGTGACAAAGGATTTGATTTTTGGGTGTATCTTTGGACTGTGAAAAAGGGAAGGATGGCTGGTATCCGGTCTTTTCTCCTTTCATGGTAATTAACAACAATTTCAGTCTATTGGTATGATAGCAAAACGTATTGTCCTTTTCACCCTGCTGCTTGCCGCTTTTCAGGTGGTCTCCGCTCAGATTCTCGAGCCGGTCAAATGGAGTTTTGATTCCAGGAAAACCGGTGACAGAGAGTATGAGCTACAGTTTATAGCTACCATGGATAAAGGGTGGCACCTCTATTCGCAGTTTGTCCCTACCGGAGGACCCATTCCTACATCTTTTAAATTCGACAAACCTGCAGGTTTTACTCTGGTTGGGAAGGTAAGTGAACCAAAACCACTGGAGGAAAACGACCCCAATTTCAACATGGTGGTAAAGTATTTTACCAAAAGTGTTGTCTTTACCCAGAAAGTGAAGGTAATTTCCGACAAACCTGTTGAGGTAAAGGGTTTTTTGGAGTTCATGTGCTGCAACAACCAAAACTGTTTGCCGCCTACGGAGGTAAATTACTCCTTTAAATTGGAGGGGGTTAAAATGGCGGCAATTGTTTTGAAGGATACGTCAAAGAGCGTCGCAACAGTTCTTGCTGTTGCCGTCAAAGATAGTGCGATTACTGCTCCGGTAAAAGAGCTGGCAGCGGTTGCGAAAGCTAAGGCGGAAATTAAGCCTGCCGCCACCAACGATGATTTTACAGGGAAAGACCGGACGCTTTTGTGGTTCTTCCTGCAGGCATTCCTCTGGGGTCTGCTCGCTATCCTCACCCCCTGCGTCTTCCCGATGATCCCCATGACTGTCTCCTATTTCATGAAAAGCGGATCCAAAGGGAAGGTACAGGCCATGGTCTATGGTCTCTCTATTATCGCCATCTATGTGATCTTCGGAGTATTAGTCTCCGTCCTCTTTGGCGCTGACTTTGGCAACTGGCTCAGCACCCACTGGCTTCCCAACGTGATTTTCTTCCTGATTTTTGTTGTATTTGCCGCTTCATTTTTTGGTTATTTCGAGATTACCGTGCCCAGCTGGCTGGTCAACAAAAGTGTGCAGCAGGAAGACAAGGGCGGATTGATGGGAACCATCTTCATGGCATTTACCCTCGTGCTGGTCTCCTTTTCCTGCACCGGTCCCATTGTTGGTACGGTGTTGGTGCAGGCAGTCGGCGGACAAATATTAAAACCTGTCATTGGGATGCTGGGATTCTCCCTGGCTTTCGCGATTCCGTTTACCCTTTTTGCTTTCTTTCCGCAATGGCTCAAGCAGATGCCAAAATCGGGAGGATGGCTCAATACGATTAAAGTGGTGATCGGTTTTATCGAACTGGCTTTTGCCTTGAAATTTTTGAATGTTCCTGATCAGACATACCATTGGGGAATCCTCGACCGCGAGGTCTACCTCAGTTTCTGGATTGTCATCTTTACCATGATGGGCTTCTACCTGCTGGGCAAGATTAAATTTCCCCACGACAGTGATTATCCTGTGGTCAGATCATTCCCTCGACTGATAATTATTATTTTTACTTTCACCTTCGTGATGTACCTGATCCCGGGATTATGGGGAGCCCCGCTTAAAGCCATCTCCGGTTGGTTGCCGCCAATGGAGACCCAGGATTTTGATATCAATGCCATTGCACGCGAAAATGGTGGATCGGATGGAGGTATCAAAACTGCCGGCAATATTTCAGAAGTCCCGCGTTATGCGGATGTTCTGAAGCTACCACATGGATTGTCGGGATATTTCGATTACGACCAGGCGCTTCGCGTTTCGAAAGCATTGAAGAAGCCGGTTTTCGTCGATTTTACGGGTCATGGCTGCACCAACTGCCGCGAGATGGAGAACAGGGTCTGGAGCGATCAGGGTGTGCTCAGCAGGCTGAGAGAAAACTTTGTACTGGTGGCTCTTTACGTAGACGACAAGGTAATAGAAATGCCAAAAGAGGAGTGGTACACCAGCAAAACCGGGCGCGAGGTAAAACTGCTTGGGAAAAAGAACGCGGATCTGCAAACATCTCAGTTCGGCACCAATTCACAGCCTTATTATGTCATTCTTGACAGCGATGGGAAACTGCTGGTTTCTCCCAAAGCCTATGACCTGAATGTGGAAAATTTTAAGAAATTCCTGGATGCAGGTTCGGCAGCCTATCAGGGAGAAAAATAAAATCCTGGCTGGTAAGGATTTGCATATCCTCACCAGCCAAAATTTTATTTATTTGTATACGGTTGCTATCCTTGCGTTTACAGGTATGTTTTTCGAATTAAGACCAGGTTTACAACCGTGCAAATCAAAATCAAGTTTTACGTGAGGCCCGAAGAGAAGGCAGTGTGATGAACCTCCATAATGGAACATACCAATCTGATCGCCTTTTGATACATGTTGTCCTTCATAAACAGTAATCTGGCAGGATGAAACTTCTGTCATCCCAACCAGGATGATACACATAAGACCGATATCGGGGTTATCCGCTTCAATAAAGATCAGGGCTCGTGTTGCTAATTCGACGATATAACCTTGTGATTCATTTTCACCTGTGGGATCAAAACCCTCTGATAATGCTTCGGAATAATAGCTGCCATCAATTACACAGGTTTTCACTATTTTTCCACAAACAGGGCTGTGCCAGCGGTGATAGTTTAGGGCACTTAAAAAAGCCTGATATACTGTTCCTCCTACAAAATTGTCTGATAATTGATCGCCTGCCGGCATGTGCTCTAATGAATACGATTGAGCTTTGATCCAAAACCTATCGAGTTGTTTTATATTTTTTGCGATTCGATAAGG
>JAVHPO010000186.1:0-3584 GCA_036170635.1 Prolixibacteraceae bacterium
GGACGATGTCATTGTTATTTGGTAGAGTGGGACACCACGCGATACAATCGCGCGGGAGCGGGGGTAATCTGGACATGATCAGATCGAAATTTGTTGCAAGCCTACGAACCGATGTTCAGTTTTATATTTCTTATTTTCCTCAAGATACAATTCGATTGCCTCTTTGGTCCTTGCATAAAGTTCATCATATGTTTTTGCCTGGGTGTGGCATCCAGGCAATTCAATCACGGAAGAAATCAGATAATCGTCAAACCCCTGTTCGACAATTATATTAAATGTTTTGCGTAACATCTTTTGGTAATTGTTATTTCCCTTGTTTGAATGGTAAAGATATACAAAAAGGACGACTACTCAACACCGAAACCTTATTCCCGTTTCCTTATCTTGAACCAGAAGTAATAACCTCAATTGAAATTTAAAAAGTTTAACTAGTTCCTTCTTATTTTATTGAAAATATCCCAAAGCACGATCCCCACGCTCACAGAGATATTGAACGAATGCTTCGTGCCGTATTGCGGGATCTCGATAGCCAGATCACAATGATTCACAACCTCCTGCTGCACTCCCTTCACCTCATTGCCGAAAACAAGCGCCAGCTTGGAATTTAAAGGTGGATGATAATCGGACAGGCTGATGCTTTTCTCAACCTGCTCAATGGCAATAACTGTATATCCTTGTGCTTTCAGGGTACTGACGGCTTCAAGTGTGTCGGTATGATACTCCCATGCAACCGTGTTTTCGGCGCCTAGCGCGGTTTTGCGGATCTCTTTGTCGGGTGGGGTTGAGCTAATCCCGCAAAGGAGAATCTTCTCTATCAACAGCGCATCCGATGTGCGAAATACGGAACCGATGTTGTGGCAACTGCGGATGTTGTCAAGAACGACTACGATCGGCACCTTAGCCAGCTGCTTGAAATCTTCGGCGCTGGGTCTGGCGAGTTCGCTGTTTTCGAGTTTTCTCATGCGGGTTACCAGCTTACATTTTTTCTTTTGACAGGCATGGTCATGCACCTTGCACCACCACCTCCACGAGCGAGTTCTGACCCGGCAATTGTGATGACCGCACGTTGATAGTCTTCTATTTTCACACTGTTTTCGATCACATCCATGGCTTTTATGATTTCAAAACCATTCCGGTTCATCTCCTCCATGGTCTTTTCATTTCGCTCGTAGCCAATCACCTTTCCGGGGGCAATGGCAAAGAAATTCGCCCCGCTGTGCCACTGTTCACGCTCCATGATCCATGGATCACCATGTCCGCCACAGTTGATGGGAGTAAGTTCCATCCCGCAACGTTCGAGCGCTTTCAACAGACTGGCCTCTTCCCTGATGGAAGTTACCTTCCCGTTGTCGATGGTTATCTTGATGGTATGGTATTTGGTCTTTTTCAATATCAACGGCTCGTACACCATGCAGGCGTTAGTGTCGAGTAAGGTGAAAGTCATGTCGAGGTGGATAAATGACTCGGGTTTTCTGGGCAGCTCCTGTACGATCAGGTGTTTGGTCCCCTCTTTTTTCTCTTTGATGATCTCGGTCAGCAGATCGATCCCCTCGGTCGATGTTCTGGTGCCACTGCCAATCAGGATGATGTTTTCACTGGCAATTTCCACATCGCCACCTTCGATGGTGGCATTCCTGAAGGCATTTCTACCCCCGGCAACACGCTCCGGATTGATGGTAGGAACGCCAAAGGAGGGATGATCCCTGAAGATGGCTTCCATGATCAATGACTCGCGTTCCCTTACTTTGCTTGCCATCTTTCCGATCAGTACCTCATTCCAAATGGTCATAGCGGAATCCCGGGTGAAGAGGAAATTGTGCAGCGGCCGCATGGAGTATCGTTCATTGCTCAGAAACTTTGTCAGGTTGTCGCGGTTGAGTACGACTCCCTCAATCAATTGTTTTGCCAGGAGAGCCGGCGGCATGTTGAGCAAAAGGTCCAGTTCTTCGTAAGCTCCTTCCTGTTGACAGACATTACGGACCAGCGCCTCTTTTGATACATTGTTTGAGAGCGTTTCAGCTAAAAGTTGTTTGATTTCATAGGTCTTGGTTACCTTGTTCAGAACCTCCTTCAATTCAAAATACTCCTTCGAAGCAACAGAGAGATTGAGAATATCGCTGTAAAGAGCCCTTTCGGCATTTTCAGGGGTCATATTTTCCACTTCCGAGCCAGGACTGTGAAGAATAACTCCTTCCAGTTCACCAATTTCGGAGGTTACATTTACATTGTATTTAGGCATAAGCATGATTTAAAAATCGGGTGTCCAGCTAATTTTTATGCAAAGATATCGAATATTAGGAAGGTAAAGAATGTTATAAAATCATTATTGGCCGATCAAATTTGTAAAATCGCTCATTCCTTTCTTAAATTTGCAGCAAATGAAGTCAACCAACATTGCAACATTTTGTTTTTTTATCTTCCTCCTGATTCTTCCGGCTATGACATGCGCGCAGACCACCGGAACCACAACCGGAGTTGGAAAAGATACTGTCGTTACCAGGATTGACACTTCGATGCACTATTTTCTGAAACCGATCGATATCTTCCCCGATAAAAAGGATTTGAAGCCCCGGCAGTTGAGGGAGTACACCCTGCTGGAATACAAGGTCAAAAAAGTCTATCCGATGGCAAAAGTGGCAGCCATCAAACTGGCCGAATACAACAGGGTTTACTCCACGTTTAAGACGGAGCGCGAGCGCAAGAATTATGTCAAGGGAGTTGAAAAGGAGCTTTTCTCAGAATTTGAGGATGAGATTCGGCGAATGAAAGTTTCGGAAGGGCGCATTCTGATCAAACTACTGGACAGGGAGACAGGGAATTCGTCCTACGAAATAATCAAAGAGTTCAAAGGCGGGTTCTCGGCATTTTTCTGGCAGTCGGTGGCCAGATTGTTTGGACACGATTTAAAAGCCCAGTATGATCCGGTAATGGAGGACCGGATGATTGAGAATATTGTTACACAGATCGACCTCGGTTTGATATAAAAATAAAATTCCCGCTTCGGCGGGAATTTTATTTTTATATCAAAACCGAACTGAATTCCAGTTTCCTGTTGATTTTCTCGATCAACCGGAAGGTATTGGCTTCATCGTTTAATCCCAGTTGATGAAATTCCTTCTTTAAAATACTTTCAGAGAATGAGATTATCTGCTTAGTTAACAGTAGATTGTCTGATGAGTGATCGTGTTTTTCGTCCGATTTTATGGAAGCTTGATGGTAATTGTTCTCAGTAAAATTGAAGTTGGTCACTCCGTAAAGGTCATGTACGGAGAAAAGGTGCTCTTTTTCCTTTCCGATAAAGGAGAGGGTTAAAGATGCTGCTGAACCATTGGGAAAGGTGAGATGCAGGTTCACCACATCAGGTTGGTAGCCGGTATTCGGAATAGCACAAACACTGATACGGGACGGCTCAGCATGAACAATTTTCAGGATCAGGAACAGATTGTTGTACAGCATTTCCTGCAGCGTTCCGGGTATTCCAGGCTCAACTTGATGAATTTCAATCAGTTTAGGTTCTGATTTGCTCTTTCTGTTGTTCACAAATGTCGGATGAACCAACAGGTCGTTGCGAATTTGAATGAAAG
>JAVHPO010000187.1:0-3576 GCA_036170635.1 Prolixibacteraceae bacterium
TCAGCAAAAACAAAAAAACAGCAGAATATAATATTCGCAGAAAAGTCATTGAAAATATGATGGGTTCTCAAAAATAGATAAAAAACGGGTAAACCAGTTCAGTATGATTATTCTTGAATGACAGGGTTGCAGGTCCTATCGTTGTGATATCACCATTTCCATCCACACCATTGGATGTCCATGGCAAATTTCCCTGGTATCCCTTTTCGAGTGCGCTTTCATACGACTGGGCCAAGGTCATTGGAATTTCGGTTAACCCCGCATCTTTGCCCGGAGATTCTTCAATGATGACAGGCCGGTCGTTGATTCCATAATCTGCCGGGGATTTTTCGAAAGGCGACTTATACCACTTATGTACCCAACCATAATAATGGATACAATAAAAATCGAGGTAAGCCTTTGGGTCGTTGAAGGCGGCTTGTAACGCGGGGTTTTTCCAATAGTTGCCGACGCAACCCGGGATATCGCTGTTCCATTTGATGCAGGCAGAGCCAATCGTTACCGGAAGGTTGCTGTTATTATGCACAGCTAAGGCACACATGGCGAAAAAGCGTTGTAAATTACTTACCGGAAGTCGTCCAGCTTCCCTGTTTTCTGCTATCCATTCCGGCTCGTTGCATAAATCAATGGCAAATAAATAGGGATTCTTCTTATACCGGTTAACAAATGGGATCAAATAATTGGCTATAAAAGTTTGTGACGCAACTTGATTGGTGATGATGTTGTGCCAGTTCCGGAAATTCTTGTTGGCATCTTTGCAATGATCAAAAGAGATCATTGTCGCATCAATATAGATCCCGGTTCTTTTCGCAATGGCAAATAGTGAATCACAATCTTTAAAAAAGGTAGCGGACAATCCGATAACTCCAGACGAATCTGTTTTTACGGCACCGTTACCGTCACAACTAAACCAAATACGGGAGCAATTGATGCCGTAGCTCTTCAAGGTTTGAAAATGGGTATTCCACCAGTTCCGATCGAAACTTCCGCCAAATTCGTTCCATCTGTTCCAAGGGGTATTCACTCCGTTCAGCCAAATACGCTTATTGGCGTTTACATAAAAATTGTTTCCCTGAATGGTAATGTTTTGGGCCGACGCCAAAAGTCCCGATCCTAAGATCAAAACCAAAATAAGAATTCCATTTATAAAATTTCTTAAAAGCAGCTTTTTAGTTTTCATGAATATTAGTTTTGATTTTCCTGTTAACTAAGTACCGCCAGCCCCAATGCCTCGGGGAAACCACTTGTTTGTCGGGCTTTGGAAATCTGCCTGCATATGCGGTGGTGAATCCCCCGAACCCGCTGCGATCAAACGAGGGGGAGTGGGGATAAGTTATTCATCCTCACTATTCAATTCAGACTCATCTTTATTCGCTCCTTTATATTCATTGTTTAAAAAATTAGTCAGATCTTTTTTATCCCTTAAATTTTTTCTCAGAATAAACACGATCAAAATAATTATGCAAAATGCAACAATGCCTATAACAATCCAATTTGTTTCCATTTTATTCTATCAATTGACCTACTTTATTTACTACTCTATATCTCAAATCCCCCGCTGGCCCGGGTGTTTTGTTTGCGTTTCCGGCAGGTAAAACGTAATTGACTCATTGACCCCGCATGGCATTTGGCGTTTGTTAGTGGCATGCGATGAGTGTCGGCGAGTTTGGTTCTTAACGTTTATGCAGTAACTTTTTTCTGTTGCATAGCTTTGGTAATGCGCTCATTTTTCTTTGCTAACAACAATTTCCTCGCTTTTAGAAATTCGCTGATCGCCAGTTCTTCTTCCTTGCTCATTGATTCTTGTCCACCATAAAGTCTACATCAAGTTCTTTTATCTTTGATTTCATTTTGGAAAATATTTATTGATGAGTTTTAATGCTGCAATAGTGTCAATTACCATAATTCGTCCGCCAACGTGGGAAGCACCGAGTGTATCAATATAATGCTGAACTAATTCTTTATATGCGCAACAAATATTCCCTTTTGCATAGTTTCTGGGTGTATGGAGGAAGGTTTGTTGCGTGCTATTTCAAAGGTAAATTTACATAATAATGTTCAAATATCTAAATCATCAAATGGTGATTTTATTTTTGGAATATTTCGTATCGAAACATGGGTGTAAATCACTGTGGTATTGATATTTTTATGTCCTATAAGCTCTCTATTGTACCTAAGGCCGATCCATTCCTTCACAAATGGGAGGCTCCGTAAAAGAATGACCGAAAACCGGTTGACCTGCTTTACGGTAGTGCCTGAACAAATTCCGCCAACAGCTAATAGCTAAAAGCCAAGTGCCAAAAGCTTCGCTTCACGGTAGTGTTTGAGCCGCCAATTTTTACCGGGCAAAACGCCTCAACTTTTCACCGGGCCGCCAAGCCGCGTTTGCATTAATCGTTCATACGTGACCGATTTGTTCAAATATGAACGGATGCTTCAAGAAATTGATATAAAATTAGTAACCAGAGTCTTGACCAAGCGGTAACTTTCTGTCACAAACTTTTTAAATCTCAACTTATGAAGCAACGTCTTTTTAAGAGGCAGATCATTCCATTTCTCATAATGACGATGATATTGCTTACATTCCATGCGAAAGCCCAGGACATTACAGTCAGGGGATAAGTAGTTGGAGCAGCTGCCACCAATATTCCTGACAAACTGAATTTAGGCCGGATTTGGACAGAGGTGTATGAACAGTCAAATTTCTATCTGGATAATATCTTTTTGGCGTTAGATTAGTAGTAGAATTGTGAGTTGGTGTTCAGTAACAGGTCAGGTATTTTCATAGTTTCCCTGCCTGTTGCTGACGCCGTTTTTAAATTAAGGTACCTGCAAATTAGATTCACATGTTTATCACCATCCCACTCCCTATCAGCGGCCTTACTATTGCAATCGCAAGCTTTGCATGCAGCGCCGTGCAGGCAAAGCAGCCTGCTGATAAACCGGTAAGACCAAACATTTTGTTCATTGCGGTGGATGACCTGAAACCCGCCATAGCCGCTTATGGAGACAAACATGCCAAAACTCCCGGCATGGACCGGTTGGCAAGGGAAGGTATCGTATTTCAGAACAGTTATTGTCAGCAAGCAATCTGCGCCGCAACCCGTGCAAGCCTGCTGACCGGTATGCGCCCTGACAAGACCAGGGTTTGGGATCTTCAGACCGATGTAAGGCAAGTCAACCCGAATGTTATCTCCCTGCCTCAGTATTTCAAATCAATGGGGTACGAAACTGCCGGCATGGGGAAGATCTTTCACATGGAAAGCGCCGGGCCCGGCCATGATGCACCATCCTGGAGCATCCCCTACAGGAATCCCAAATGCCCAACTTACTATTTTTCAGGCGAGGTGAATGATCGCGGCAAAGGTAAAGCCACCGAATGTGCCAATGTACCGGATAACACCTATCATGACGGCAAAATGACAGGAATGGCCATTCAATTGATGGATAGCCTTAGTCTTGGCGACAAACCGTTCTTTCTGGCCGTTGGATTTTTGAAACCCCATCTTCCTTTTGTCTCGCCCAAAAAATATTGGGATTTGTACAATAGAAATGAATTTGAAGTTGCCCCCTTTC
>JAVHPO010000188.1:0-3550 GCA_036170635.1 Prolixibacteraceae bacterium
CACTCCGGGTGATGCTCCGCTCATAGCCCCCAGAGAGGTTAAACAGGCAAAGAACCCTGAGAAAAAAAGCTCTGTGGCGATGGAAGTGGAGGAGAACGAACAGGGTAAGGTTGTTAACAACTACATCGTTCCCAAAAGCAGCAGAAAAGATAAAAACGCCTATTATTTTGATGATCAGCCGGCTTATGCCGATACTGTCATGGAATACAAGGACAGCAAGGAACAAATAACTATCAACAACTATTTCGAAGGTGAAGAGATGGATTATTCAACCCGTATCCGATCTTTTTACAATCCCTATTTTTACGACCCGTATTGGGATCCTTTCTGGGATCCTTACTATGGTTCGGCATTTAGCTGGGGTCTTGGCTGGCGTGGCATTTATGGCGGCTACTATGGCGGATGGAATCCTTGGTATGGCTACGGATATGGAGGTTTCGGCTACGGTGGTTACGGATATGGAGGTTACGGATATGGAGGATACGGATATGGAGGATACGGTTACGGTTGGGGTGGAGGATACTATTCCGGCTGGGGCTGGACCAGTGGCAGTTACTATGCTGGTGGCGGCGGAGGTTGGAACAATGGTAATTACCATTACGGCAAGCAGAACAGCACCGGCAAACGCGGCGAATCCAACGCTGTCAGGTATGGTACGAACAACACAAGAAGTGGTTTGATGCAGGGATCTGGTTCCTACAATGGCCAGGTATTGGGAAGAAACCCAAATGCCTCTTCAACCAGGTTGCCATCCATAAATGGCGTAAATGGTGCAGTTCAATTAACCAGACCTGCCGTTACCGGTGGTGTTGGCGCAACAGGCACCAGACAACCCTCAACGAGGGAAGCCACTGTATTGCAGCAAGGTCAGGGAGCCAATACCATGCAAGCAACACCCCGTCTGAACAGAGGGGAAACTATCTCTAATCTTCGTCGTTCAGGCACAAACAACATTCAAAGCAGCGGAGCCGTCAATCAAAATAATATCTCTTCGAGACCTGTATCTACAGGAAGGGATTATACCCCTACCTACAACAGGCCAAGGATGAATACTCAACCATCTTACAACAATGGTTCAACCAGGCAGTACAACACACCGCAATCGAACAGCAGCTATCAGGGCAGCAGATATGCAAGGCCTCAAAGCTCAGGTAGTAGCTTTGGTGGTGCAGTAAGAACTCAAACTCCACAATCAGGCAGTTACCAACGCGGAGCAGCAAGCAGCTCACCCACGCGTTCAACCCCGACTCCAAGCAGCAGCGGCAGAAGTTATTCACCAGGATATTCAGGAAACAGTAATTTCTCTACACCATCATACAGTGGTGGCAGAAGTTCAGGCGGAGGTAGTGTTGGTGGCAGCAGCAGCGGTGGCAGTAGTAGTGGCGGCAATACCGGAGGCGGCGGCGGCTCAGGCAGAACCAGATAAAATCGGTTGTTTCACAAACATTTATTTACAATATTATATACAGGTGAAATAAGTATGATCGGCAATCACTAACAATGATTTAAATAGTTGCATGCAATTTAATTACACTGATCTTAGATTCCATTTGTTAAACAAAAGAAAAACAACATACAAATGAAAAAGCTATACTTTACATTATTGGCAGTAATAGGGATAACAGCTGTTAGCTCTGCGCAATATGTCGACAATGCCCTTTTGTTTTCGCAGCAAAATTATGGCTCCACAGCCCGTTCCAAAGCCATGGGAAATGCCTTTGGTGCCCTGGGCGGGGATTTTGGCTCACTTAGCATAAACCCTGCAGGTATTGCTATTTATCAGCGGGGCGAAGTTTCTACCACCATGAGTCTCGTCAATGGGAACGCAACTGAAACGACCTACCAGGGAAATATAAACAAGGAGAACAACAACAATTTTAATTTTAAAAATTTCGGTTATGTATCGGCTATCCCCGGTGCGGCAAACACCTCAGGATTGGTATCTATCAATTTTGGTATTGGATACAACCGTTTAGCCAATTTTAACCAGAACAGCTATGTCTCTACGGAGAGTTCTTCCTATTCGAGAATGGACGCTTTTGCCCAACAGACCAACGGGATCAATTACAACAATCTTGTTTCAAAGGATGGGTACGATCCATATCAAAGCAGTATCATCCCTTGGGAAAGTAAGCTTGCCTGGGAAAATTATCTGATCGATGTGACCAATTCTTCTACTACTGGCGATAAATATGCAACTTTCCTGCTCGACAATGAGAAGGTAAAGCAACGCGAGTCTGCCAGCAAAGAGGGATTTATCAACGAATACGTTGCCAGTTTTGGCGCTAATTTCAACCATACGCTTTATCTTGGAGCCACCATTGGCATGCAGGATCTCTTTTACGATGAAGCCAAAGTCTACAGTGAACTAGGTATCGATGAAGTCGGCACCAATCTTAAAAGTTGGGGTCGCTATGATTACACAAACAATACAAGATCAACCGGAGTAGGTTACAACCTCAAATTGGGGGCCATCTTCCGGCCAATACCGGTGCTCAGGCTAGGCCTTGCCCTTCATACTCCTACCTATTTCCGCATCAAGGAGACCTACAGTTCATCAATGAGTTCAAATCTGATTGGTATCAGTACCCAGTCTGATGGAGCCCACAAAGAGTCTACACCCATCGGAAATTTCGAGTATAATTTTCAAACACCTCTTCGCGCCATCGGAAGTGTGGCCTATCAGTTTGGCAAAAAAGCGATGTTCTCACTGGATTATGAATTTGTTGATTATGCTTCCTCAAAATTCAGCCATGGATATGCAGATAACTTTAGTGTCGAAAACGGAGATATCAAGGCTGTCTATAAATCTGTCAGTAATGTAAGAATAGGCGCTGAATACCGCCTTACAGACGCTTTCAGCCTCAGGGGTGGTATGGAATTTTTAGGCAATCCTTACAAATCCAGCGCCTACGGTGTTTCTCAGCCCAATATGGATTATAAATTCAAAACTTACAATGGTGGTTTTGGTTATCGTTCAGGAAAATATTCGGTGGATTTGACCTATAGCATGGGCGACAGAACCAACTACATGTATCTATATCATATTGATGGGATTAATGTAGATCCGGTTAAATATCATACCATTAACAGCGAGGTACTATTTACCTTTGCTATTCGGATGTGAGAGTAAGACTAAACGAAAAAGGCCGCTCCGCGGCCTTTTTCGTTTATAGGATCATCCCAGCTCCTACTACATTGTTCGTTGCTTCATCAATCAAAATCAGGCTTCCTGTTTCCCTGTTTCGTTTGTAGGAATCGTAGAACAAGGGACGGGTCGTTTTGATGGTAATTTTGGCAATCTCGTTCAGCCCAATGGTGGTATCTTCATCGTGCTCCTCCAGTGTATTGATGTTAACTTTATAGGCTACATCTGTCACCACACATTTCATCTCATTGGAAGTATGCTTTAACAAATATTTTCCCCGGTGCTGGAGTGGTTTGCTATTTAACCAACAAATCATGAGATCGATCTCCTGGCCCTGAATGGGTTGGTTCACCGCATCTACAATCATGGAACCTCGGCTGATATCAATTTCATGGGCCAGGC
>JAVHPO010000189.1:0-3544 GCA_036170635.1 Prolixibacteraceae bacterium
GGAATGGATCCTCAGCAATCAATTGCCGGAACTTCCGACTGGTCTTATGTTCCCAGCCGTGTAATTAGCGTTGGAGTTAATGTAACATTTTAATTAAATTGTATTATGAAAAAGATATTTTATATACTGCTTAGCTCATCAGTAATATTTCTTTCCGGATGTAAAAAAGACTATTTGGAAAGTATGCCCACAGCAAGTGTTGCCGAGGCCGACATGTTTTCGACTATCGCCGGAGCAAACACCGCGCTGAATGGGATGCACCGATCTACCTTTTTATTCTACGGCGCCCACGATAAATTTGGGCAAAAGTCAATTGATCTCGCAGTTGATTTGTTGGGTGAAGACTTATTCCAGAGTGAAAGAGGGTATGGTTGGTTTGTTACATGGTATCAGTATTTGGATCATCGAAACATTAACTCGTCCAATTTGGAATATGTTTGGTCCTACTACTACGACTTAATCGATAATGCCAATGGTATCCTTGCCAATATTGATAAAGCGAAAGATTTAGCTTTAAATACTGACCTTGCTACCAATATCAAAGCACAAGCTTTGGTTTACAGGGCATTCAGCCACTATCAGCTTGTTCAGTTCTACGCATCGCGGTATGTTCCAGGAGGCCCCAATACTCAACTCGGCGTCCCTGTTATGATTGCACAGACGCAGGAAGGAAAGGAACGTGCAACGGTTGCCCAGGTTTATACACAGATTCTTACTGACCTTGATGCTGCAATTGCAGCTTTTGGGCAAACGGCCGCTCCAAGGGTCAATAAATCGCACATCAACATCAATGTGGCCAAAGGCATCAAAGCCCGTGTTGCTCTCACGATGGGGAACTGGGCTGTTGCAGAAACGATGGCAAATGAGGCCCGGACAGGTTTTGCACTGACCACCAACTATGCGGGGGGATGGAATAAATCAACGGATAGCGAATGGATATGGGGGGCCCTGCTTATTGACGAGCAACAAACCAGCTATGCTTCCTTCTTTTCTCATATAGATCCTGCCTTTGGTGGATATGCGACTTTAGGTAACCATAAACTGGCCAGCACTGCGATATATGATTTCATGTCGGCAACCGATGTCCGTAAATCGTTGTTTAAAACTACCTCAGGAAAACCGCGTGTAGGCTGGAAGTTCTCGGGAGCAGGAGGATGGACCAACGATTATCTGTTTATGAAAGCCGGTGAGATGTACTTAATCGAAGCGGAAGCACAAGCCATGCAAGGTAAAGATGCAGCTGCCCAAACAACAATTTTCAATCTGGTATCGAAAAGGGATCCTGCATATGTAAAACCTGCACTTTCAGGGAATGCCTTAACACAGCATATCCTTATGCAGCGACGCTGTGAACTGTGGGGTGATGGTTTCCGTTTCTTTGACCTCAAACGTTTAAATCTTGATTTGGACAGACGCAATCTCGGTCATACAGCATCATTATGGGATGCCGCAAGTAACTTCCCGGCAGGCGATAAAAACTTTGTATTTCTAATTCCAAAACAGGAAATTGATTCAAATCCAAAGATGGTTCAAAATCCTTTGTAATATTTTAAATAAAAAAAGCCCGAAAGGGCTTTTTTTATTTAAAACGGTGTGTCATCTGTGAAGTTGGATCCCGGTCGGCCGAAGTCCGAATTACTGCGATCAGTCTCAACGCCCGACATTTCTGCATTCATTTTGGAGTGAAATACGTTTTTGCCTTTTGTGCTGTGAAGATTGCTGAACGAGTGCTCTTCGGGTGCAGCATCAAGATTGCTGAACTGGGCCAAATGTGCCTTGAAGGAGAGATGAAATTCGCCGATAGCGCCATTTCTATGCTTTGCCACAATAATTTCTGCAATACCTTTGAGCGAATTGCCATCCTGATCGTTCAGGATACCATAATACTCGGGGCGGTGAATGAACATGACCATGTCGGCATCCTGTTCGATAGCGCCCGACTCACGCAAATCTGACAGCTGCGGTCTTTTCCCATCGCGCGATTCGACTGAACGGTTCAACTGCGAAAGGGCGATAATCGGTACATCGATCTCTTTGGCTATGGCTTTCAGGTTACGTGATATCATGCTGACCTCCTGCTCGCGGTTGCCCCGGATATCACCCCCTGCGGTCATCAGCTGAAGGTAGTCGACTATAACGACCCCAATGTTGTACTGCATCTTTAACCTGCGGCATTTGGCCCTGAATTCAAAAATAGAGAGGGCAGGGGTGTCATCGATAAAGAGCGGCGCCTCTTCAAGGTTCTTGAGTTTTCGGTTGAAAACTTCCCACTCCCAGTTCTCCAGTCGTCCACTTTTGATTTTATCCGAGCCAAGTTCTGTCTCGGCTGAAATTAAACGGTTGACAAGTTGAAGGGATGACATTTCGAGGGAAAAGACCGCCACAGGAGTTTTATAAATAGCGGCCATGTTGCGGGCCATGGTCAAAACAAAGGCTGTTTTTCCCATGGCAGGTCGCGCAGCAATGATGATAAGATCCGTCTTTTGCCACCCTGAAGTGATGTTGTCGAGCCTGGTAAATCCTGAGGCGATGCCACTCAATCCGTCGGGTTTCTTGGAGTTGATTTCGATCTGTTCAACAGCCCTTTGAAGCAATGGTTTAATGGGCTGCGACTCTTTGGTGATATTCCCTTCGGTAACCCTGAAAAGTGAAGACTCGGCAAAATCGATCAGATCGTTCAACTCCATGGCATCCTCGTACGATTTGCTTTGAATCTCTGAGGAGATCAGAATCAACTCACGCTGAATGAATTTTTGAGCAATGATGCGAGCATGAAATTCAATGTGTGCGGCAGAAGCTACCCTGCTGGTCAATTGGGTGATGTAAAGTGGTCCGCCCACTTCGTCCAGCTCGCCGCGGTTTTTCAATGCTTGTGTGACAACCAGCAAGTCGATGGGCTTCTCTTTGGCTGCCAACTCCCTGATGGCATTGAAAATCTTCTTGTGTTCCTCTTTGTAAAAGCTTTCGGGCCTTAGAATGGCCTGAACAGTATGGTATGCATCTTTCTCAAGCATCAAGGCTCCCAACACTGCTTCTTCAACCTCAATAGCCTGTGGAGGAACCTTGCCGTAATAGGCATTCAATTGTTCAATGGTGGTGGTGGGCTGTTTCTTGTTTCTGTAATTATTCTGCGGTTCGGCCATAATGTGTTAATAATCAGGAGTTGTTAGTTTTTGATCATCTTTTTCAAAGGTAGTGAGGAGATGGCAAAAACCGTCATTTTAATTGAATTTTGAGTTTTTGTTATTATTCCAGCCTGAATCAATGGGTTGAAAAATTACCAACAGACTTATTAACCACAGTTATTAACATAGGTGGAAATTTAGTAATAAATAGTTGGTGGTTGCCTGTTTTCATACTTGATAGGGGAGTTTTAAAGGTGGATGATTGATTCGTTTCCAATGAAAATCGGTATATTTTGTTCCTATAACCAATATTATTTTTTGAATCTACTTGATTATCAACAGATTGCTTCGTCGTTCCTCCTTGCAATGACAGTATGCGACATGAGGAACGTTGGATGAGGCGAGGGGTGGATCAGAAA
>JAVHPO010000190.1:0-3524 GCA_036170635.1 Prolixibacteraceae bacterium
TTGTCGAACTTCTGTTGCCAGGTGTCTTTGCCGACTGTTGATATGCCAAAAATAATCTTGGTATATTTTTCCAGATCAGCAGTTGTTGCGGATGCAATGTGAATCAAATCGACCTTCTCAGGACCGATCTTCGAGGCAACCATTTTGGCAATCCGGTGAACAGACCCGTCAAGTGGTCCGAAAAAGATGGCTATTTTTTCCATAATACCGTATATTTATGAGTTAATATCTGCTTTTTTGTATTCGCCAAGTACCGCCAGGCTTGAGACATTCTTTAAAATCTGATGGATGGCGCGTTCATAATCGCCTTCAGAATCCCATTCTACATCGACATGCATGGTGTATTCATTGGGTTTTCCAAGGACCGGGACAGATTGTATCTTATTGAGATTGATCTTGTTTTCTGCAAAGATATTGAGAACACGTGCCAAAGCGCCATAATAATGACCAACTTCGAAACACAAGGATGCCTTATTGTTTCGTTCATTTTGGGTAACGTGTTTGGAAAGTATCCAAAAGCGGGTGTAGTTTTTCTTGTTTGTTTCGATGCCTTTGTCCAGGATCTCGAGCCCATAAAGGCTTGCCGAACGGAGGTTACTGATCGCAGCGGCGTGAAGAATTTTTTCATCTTGGATCAGTTTTGCCACCAATGCATTATCTCCCAATTCCTTACGTTCGGCATTAGGGAAATGCCTTTCAAGGTATTCTGCGCACTGTAAAAAGGAGACCGGATGTGAGTAGATTTCCTTGATCTCTTTCTTTTTTACCCCTGGAAAAACCATCAGGTTCATCTGAATGTGGATGTATATTTCACCAATAATTTTCAAGTGGTAATCACGGATCAAGGCATAATTTTGGAGCAAGCTTCCGGCAATGGAGTTTTCAATAGCCATCACAGCGCAATCAACCTCATCGCGATCGAGCATTTCACACACTTTTCGGAAGGTGCGGCATTCAACGATTTCGGCCTCCTCCCCAAAATATTTTAGTGCGGCATCTTCGTGAAAACTACCTTTGATCCCTTGTATTGCGACTTTCTTCATGCATTCTTATAGTTAAAATTACAGTCTTCAGGATACGCCCAATCCCAAGATGGAAACAGGAACGCAAGGTAAAAAAAAATCAACAAATTACAGCCCTGTTTTATATCAGGTAGAGATCAATCGCTTTGACCAGTTCCATGCTATGAGCAGTCAGGACCGCAATACATTTCGAAAGATCATCCGGTTTGATTACCACATTGGCGGAGTCTCCTACCGGCTGGGGTGAATTGATTCTTGCGAAATATTGCGCAGCACTTGAAAGCCCAAGGCAAAACAAAAAGGATACAAGGCAATAGCCCTTCCAGACGGATTTCAAATTAATCATTGAAGACATTTTTCTCATTTCATCCGAAAACCAATAGTCAGCTTACTACAAAGGTGGTTAATTTCCGATTAACCTGGAAGGTTTACTTACCAGGAATTGAGGTCAAAATGAAATATCTCCTTGTCCTATCCATGCATGTATTTGACAATATGCTATTTATTCAAATCCGGATTAAACCTAACAATCAATTGGATGGTGTGAAATATGTAAATCTTACAGAGAATTATGTAAACATTATTTGATGAAAGGATGCCATCTTAGATGTGAAAAATACTTAGACCTTGTAATAAGTCAGATATTGAATAATCTTTGGAAAATCCGGAGGAATGGTGATTACAAATCTCCGGTCTGCGGGGTGGATCGGATAGAACAAACCATATTGCCGGATCAATAACACAATATTCATGGCAACGTTTGTTCAGATTACAAATGCAATAAATGAATCTTTAAAACAACACTCCATTTATATGAAAATGAAAACAACCTTTCTGATTTTGTCAGTTTTAATCTGTACGATTTCAAGTGCTCAGATCAATGGCCCAACTGTTAAATTTCCATCTCCAAGTGCTGCTGAACTGGGTCGTTTCAGTGCCACGAAAGTTGGACTTTATACCGGAACTGCGCAATATTCAATACCCATTTACGAATTTAAAACGCCCAATTTAACCATACCCATTACACTCGATTATAGTTCAAATGGTTTAATGTTTCACAAATCACTTCCCTTCGTAACGGTTTGCCAAATGCACTGGTTACACCTACACCTATACTCCGCTGATCGGAATAACTTCCCAGACCGATCCAAATGGCCTGACCACTTACTTTGAGTACGATAGTTTCGGAAGGTTAAAGCTGGTAAAGGACAAGGACGGGAAAATACTGAAGGTCAACAATTATCATTTTTCCACTTCAAATTAGGTTCAACCCCAAATAAAATATAAAACAGATGAAAAAAATCTTTCATACAAGTACCCATGGGGAAAATGTTATTACAAATAATGGCTTACAGAATGTTTCAAGCCCGTTAGCGGTTAAGCACCAAAATAAAAAAGGATTATTAAGAAAATTGCTACTTGCGATTTTTGTCTTCCTTTTGTTTATTTTTAATGCAGGAGCATTGCCCCCTGCTTACACTCTCCAACTCACACCCGCTTCTTTAAATTTTCCAGGCTTGTCGGGTGGTACACAGATTGTCACAATTCCTACCACGATTCCCTTGGGTTGCCTGATTTTTAGTTATACAGGTTGTATTACACATGTAAGCAGGTCGGATACTTTACTTACTGTCGTTTGCAGTAATAATGGGTTATCAACAGCACTGACCGGTTCAGTTACTGTTTGGGATGATTGTGGATACAATCGAACTGCTACTGTCACCGTAAGCCAGGATGCAGGAACCATAATTCCCAGAGCTGTAAGTGAAAACAAGAATTATATTCGCTCGCGAACTATTTTAAAAGATTACATATTCTTAGAGAGTTCTGTAGACGCACTAAGTTCCGATGAAATGCAGGAGACAATAACTTACTTCGATGGGTTGGGCCGTGCGCGTCAAAACGTATCATGGCAGGCTTCGCCCGCGAAATACGATATCGTTGTGCCGGTTGCTTACGACGTTTTTGGCCGGGAGGATAAAAAATACCTGCCATATGCCCTGAGTTCAAACAATAACGGGGCATTCGTAAGCGCTGACGTGGCTGGACAGAGCGCTTATTACTCCTCGGTTTACGGTGCCGATGGTGCAAACGCTTTTGCACAAACCAATTTCGAAGCCTCACCGCTGAACCGCGTCCTCAGGCAGGGCGCACCGGGATCAACCTGGCAGCCCAATGTTACACCCGCTTCGGACCACTCTGTAAAGTTTGATGAGGGGACCAACATCGCAAGCGAAGTAAAACGGTGGAAGGTGGTGAGTGATGTGCTGACCGATGATGGTTTTTATGCCGCATCAACGCTTTTTAAAACAACTACCTGGGACGAAAACAACGATCAGACTTCTGGTTCTGCCAGCCACACCGAAGAGTTTAAAGATCTTCAGGGAAAAATAGTTCTAAAAGTGGCTACCGACACAGGTACGAAGCACTACACCTATTACGTTTACGATGACCTTGAACTGCTGCGGTTTGTGCTTACTCCCAAAGCAATGGAAGATAATA
>JAVHPO010000191.1:0-16582 GCA_036170635.1 Prolixibacteraceae bacterium
TCCAGATCGTTCTGATCATATCTGTTCTTCCAATCTCATACAACCGGGGATAATTGCCGTAATACATAATCCCCATACGGTCAGTATCGGCATAACATACACGGTAAGGAGTTTCGTAACTAATCATTTTAACTTTACTTGCCTTGAAGCTTACGGTCCCTGTGCCTGCCGAAGGGTCGAAGGGTCGACGGGTAGAATCCTCTATCCTTTCTAATCAGGATCCTCTTTTTTCCGTAGCTAGTATCATTTTGATTTGGAGCTTATTCCCTATGGCCAGCACATCAATAAGGTCCTGAATGGTGAGTGAATTATCTGTTCTTAAAACAATGGTGACATCACTGATCTTTTGTTTGATAGCTTTGAGCGATCCCTCCAGCTTGTTGAACTGAATCTGTTCCTTGTCGATAAAGTAGTTCTTTTCTTTGGTGATGGAGAGGGTGATCTGTTTCTTATCGAGAGTCTGGTTGGATGCTGATTTTGGCAGAAGCAACTTGATCACATTGGGGTTGGCAAAAGTAGCTACCAGCAGGAAAAAGAGCAGCAGAAAGAACATGATGTCATTCAGCGACCCTGTTGCTACCTCCGGTTTAAACTCAAGCCTTTTTCGCAGCTTCATTTCAATTCTTTTCGATGATGTTAATAAACTCGAAAGCGTCTTCCTCTACCCTATTCATGTACTTGTCGATCATGATGCTAAGCATGTGATAACCCGAATAGGCGATAACACCGACAATTAGTCCCAGCCCACTGGAGATCATCTTCTGGTAGAGACCACCTGAGATGATACCTATGCTGATATTGTCTGAAAGCGATATATCATAAAAGATCTTGATAACCCCGGCAATAGTCCCAATAAATCCAAGCATGGGAGCTATACCCGCGAACAATCCCAGGTAGTGGAGGTTCTTGCTCATCTTGTTCATTTCAATCTGAGCGGCGGTCTCAATCGAGCTCTCTACCTCCTTGATAGGCTTGCCTATGTTTTGCGTTGCATGGTAAAATATGCGGCTATATGAACTGTTGCCTGCCTGCAGCGTAGCAACGGCCTGGCCAAGATCCCCTTTTTTAAGGTGTGTATGAAAAGCTACAACAACATTGGGTTCTGGCTTTGTAAAGCGTTTAATCTCAATGTATTTCACAATAATCAGGTAACAGGTAATCAAAGAGATGATACCTATTGGTAAAAGAATCCATCCTCCCTTCAGCAGAAGATCAATTCCATCAATATTTGCCGCAGCTGGTACACTTTGAATGGCTAATTGTAAAATCATATGCTATTATTATACTGTTATCATTAATAAAAAAAGTGACTAAAGTGAACTAAAGTGACTAAAATGTCTAAAGTACTTGCGTTCTTACCAGGATTTGCAAAATTCCGGAATATCTTGTCAGTTGCTCTCCCCCAGTCTCCCAGTCTCCTAGTCTCCCCTTCTTTCTACAAAATTTCTAAATCTTCATGCGAGTTTAAGCCCACTTCCTGAGCTGCCTGAAATTAGAGCGCATTTTTTTGATGCGCTGGAGATAAGTTGTAACAAATAACCTCCTGACTTTTGGAAACTCGATCTTTTTGAAATCATAACCTTCCGCTTTCAGCGCTGCGATTGCTCTGGGAAGAGCCCATCTCAGATGTTCCTCCGCCTTGTAAGAATCGTGAAAAGTAATGATACTTCCGGGACGGACAAACTTCAGCACATTCTCCAAAACCTCTTCGCGGGTGATATTCTGATTGTAATCGCAGGAGATCACATCCCACATCACAATCTTGTATTTTTGAGAAAGAAATAGGTATTGTCCCCTGGTCAGCCAGCCATGAGGTGGCCTGAAAAGATTGGATCCAATGAGCCGGTTTGCCTGTTCTATGTCCTTAAAATACTCCAGGTTACTGCTCTTTAATCCCTGAAGATGGTGGTAGGTATGGTTGCCTACAGCATGACCATCTTCCAGAATCTGCTCATATATTTCCGGATAACGGAATACATTTTCGCCTACCGCAAAAAAGGTAGCCGTCACCTCGTGCTCATTCAGAAGATCAAGAACCCATGGGGTTACGGTAGGTACCGGACCATCATCAAAGGTCAGGTAGACTGTTTTTTCTTCACCTGGCATACGCCAAACCGCAGCTGGAAACCATTTGGTAAAAAAACCCGGAAGGTGTACCTGTAACTTAAACTTCATATCCTCTTATGTCACTTTATATTTCACGCAAATTACGCAAAAAACTTTTTCAAAATTCTTTGCGTTAAACGAAATCAGGCAATTCATCAACAGACTTAACCTCTTTTCCCACGAATTGATATCGCACACAAAGGGTCAAAAGTAACGATATTCTTCGAATTGCATAAATTCCATCTAAATTATCATTTTGGAACAATGTTGCCCTTATCCGGCTGGATCACAGAGAACATCTTGCTGAGCTTGGCATTGATCTCCTTCGACAGATCCTTTTCGCCATACTGTTCCGTGATTACCCCGAGTTCCTGCAAGAGGTAAAAAGCACGTTGCAGTTCTTCTGAAACCGAATCCCTGAACTTCGGATCAAGTGAAATATAGTATAGAATTTCACGTTCGTTGTTTTCCACCATCTGACGCACAACATCGTTCCCTTTTTTCATAGCGGCAGGCAGCATGTTGACCTCCATTGAAGTACGATCCTTACCCATCCTTTGCATATCGTACTGAGCAGCCTTGTAATAAGCTTCGGCCATCAGGAGATTGAAGTAGTTGTATGGCACCTTTTTATTGGGCATCAACTCATTGCAACGATCCAGAACAGCCACGGCCGAATCTGTCTTACCCTCCATCACCAACTGATCGGCCAATCTGACGAAATTATTTCGGATATTCATCGACATCCGCATGTTGTTCTCGTCGAGATAAACCTTCGGATCGTTCATGTTTCCCCACTTGAATTTGTTGATGATGTTGTTGTACATCAGTTTGGAGCTCACTCTTCCGATTTGACCCTCCTTAACTTTTGTCTTGATGGGGACCAAACGATAGGCAAAACCCTCTGCCTGGAAATATTCCTGAAGATTCAGGTACTTTTCACGCCCAACAGTTACGGCAAAGTAGATTGGACGTTTCCATTTGTTGTTGTTGATGATGTCGAGAATGATCATCTCATCTTTGGATATGTAGTTGCCCGTCAGGTTGATGTCCAGTTTATCAACGATCAGAGAGTCATCTTTGGCCTCAACAGTTCCGGATTCCAGAACTGCTTTCTTGTCGACCGGATAATAGAGTTGCTTGGATGGCAGGAAGGATGCGTTGTCGGCCTGCTGCAATTTCGTAGCCGGATCGTCGGAACGGACAAATTCGAGCGCTTCGTTCAGGTTGACAGGCCGCTTCAGCTGGTCAAGGACATAAACAATATCCCGGGTACCTTGTACCACCTGGTCGGCGTTAAATTTTATAGGCAGCGGATCGGAATCGTAATATTTCTTTCTCATCTGGTCGATGTACCAGTCTGTCTGAAGGTAGCTCAGGTTACAAACCCGCACATCGGTACGGATGCCTTCCACCTCCTGGGCATACCACAAAGGAAAAGTATCATTGTCGCCATTTGTAAAAATAATGGCGTTCGGGGCACATGTCTGTAGATAGTTGCCACCAAAATCCCTGGCGGTAAAACGTCCTGATCGGTCGTGATCATCCCAGTTTTCTGAGGCCATCAATACAGGCACCGCGAAAAGCGAAACAACCGTTGCCACTATGGCGCTGATCGTTCCGGCCGAAAATCTTTTCAACAAATCGTAGATAGCCAACACGCCCAATCCAATCCAGATGGTAAAAGCATAAAAAGAGCCGGCGTAGGCATAATCCCGTTCGCGGGGCTGAAGTGGATCCTGGTTCAGGTAGACCACGATGGCCAGCCCGGTCATGAAGAACAGAAGCATTACTACCGTGAAGTCCTGCTTGCCCTTTTTCCCTGCCTGGTACTGAAAGAACATTCCCAAAAGACCGAGGATAAAAGGAAGCATGTAATAGGCATTCTTTCCCCTGTTTTGGCCGATGGTTGGCGGAAGGTGGTTTTGATCGCCCAAACGGATTGAATCGATGAAATTAATTCCGGTGATCCAGTTCCCGTTGAGAATACCTCCAGCGCCTTGCACATCGTTCTGCCGACCGGAGAAGTTCCACATAAAATAACGCAGGTACATGAAACCAACCTGGTAGGCGAAGAAGAACTGAAGGTTTTCACCAAAAGTAGGCTTCATTAGGGTTTCCGGCTCACCCTGACGGTTAGTAGTTTGAACAGGTGTCCCCTTGATACCGGCCCAGTTTTTATACTCCTGAACGTGTTCAGGATTTGAACTGTACATCCTTGGAAATATCGTGCAAAAGCGGGAATCATAATTTGGACTCTGC
The DNA here is from genome assembly GCA_036170635.1 of Prolixibacteraceae bacterium. Taxonomy (GTDB): domain Bacteria; phylum Bacteroidota; class Bacteroidia; order Bacteroidales; family Prolixibacteraceae; genus CAINVV01. The sequence goes on from JAVHPO010000191.1 coordinate 4,369, forward strand.
TTGTATTCTGCAATTATATACTTGCCATTCTTCATAATGTAAGTTGGACTGCCCTGAATGTAAGGATCCTTGTTGTCCAGCGGCGCGTTGTAATACTGTCCGTATCCCAATGGTCGGCTTCCGTACTGATCACGATTAAGGTAAGATAGCAGTGAGAAAACATTGTCCGGATTGTTTTGGTCCATGGGCGGATTGGCCGATGAACGAATAACGGTCATGGCATAAGACGAATAGCCAATAACTATCACAGACAGTCCCAACAAAATAGTGTTGGCGACAACATTTTTGTGTCTGTAAGTGTAAATGATCCCGTAGCTCACACCTCCGGTCAGTAGGATCGCATAAAATATTACACCGCTGTTATATGGTAACCCAATGCCGTTGACGAAAAGGAGTTCAAACCAGGAAGCTGCTACGACCAAACCGGGAATAACCACCCAGATCATGACTGCCAGGATGACGAGTGAAAGTCCGGAGGCAATAAGAATTCCATTTCTGGTAGGTTCATATTTTCGGAAATAGTAGACAAAAACAATAGCAGGAATTGCCAGCAAATTCAACAGGTGAACGCCGATTGAAAGGCCAATCAGGTAACAGATCAGTATAATCCAGCGGTTAGCGAAGGCATCATCAGCCTCATTTTCCCACTTCAGAATGGCCCAGAATACGAGTGCGGTAAAGAGAGAAGAGGTTCCATATACCTCACCTTCGACTGCCGAGAACCAGAAAGTATCTGAAAAGGTATAGGCCAATGCACCTACTGCTCCTGCACCCAAAATGGCAATTAATTCAGATATTGTCTCCTTTTCACCAGTAACCAGGATCTTTTTGGCCAGGTGAGTGATACTCCAGAAGAGAAATAAGATGGTAAAAGCGCTGGCCAAGGCCGACATAACATTCACCATGACCGGAATCTGAGAGGTAGAAGAGGCTAACATGGTAAAGATACGCCCCATGATCATGAACAAGGGTGCACCGGGTGGGTGCCCGACTTCAAGCCTGAATGCAGTAGTAATAAACTCCCCACAGTCCCAGAAACTGGCTGTTGGTTCGATTGTCATAAGATAGACAAAAGCGGCAATTACAAAGATTCCCCACCCAACAACCGTGTTGTAAAACTTAAATGTTCTCATCAGCATTATTTTAATCTTACACAAATGTAATTAGCAAAATTGTTAGCCCACCAGCACTCCGGATACATTTGTTTTTTTTTAACTAAAAAATATCTGCGAAGATATAAAATCTTTGTCCACAGCGGAAAGAGTTTCAAAGGGAACTGATTGACTGGAAAAATTATCCTGACCCATTATAAATCGAATAAATCAACCATTAATGTCCTGTTATACAGATATATAAATATGATTCATTACAGTTATTTTCAAATTTTATCGAAGATTAGGTGTTCTTTTTCAATTTTGTATTGGCAGAAAAAAAAAACTTCGTACTTTTGCGCGGTCTTAAATGATAAGACAACTTTGATTGACCCGTGGTGTAATTGGCAACACGTCTGATTTTGGTTCAGAAGAGTTCAAGTTCGAGCCTTGACGGGTCAACAAGTATGAAAGGGAGCTCTCAAGGCTCCCTTTTTACATTCCCGGCAGGTTAATCCCTGTAATCTTCCTGTAAAGATTCAGTGCATAAAGATCTGTCATCCCGGATACGAAATCGACGATTGTCTGCAATTGCTCGTACAAATCTTCACTGCGAAGATGGTATTGCTGTGGAATGATTGACAGTAATTTTTCTGAGAGCTGATCATTCGGATCAAGAATGGCCGGAGTAAACTCATCCAGCAATGTTCCCAAAATTTTGTAACCGGCAATTTCGATCTGAATAACGGCCGGATCCTTGTAAATTTTTGATACGGAGATTTTCTTGATCTCAGCCATGGCCTCTTTCGAGTTACCTCCCAGCATTTTCAGAAGCGATGGGGTTGCTTCACCCTGAAGAATTTGATCCATGTTTTTCAGGAAGATGGCTACCTCGAGTGAGTGGGTGAGCCTGTTGTGCACGAATATGCTTCCGGGCAAAGGAAATACCTGGGTCTTGTTCTGTAACCTTCTGAATGGGGAAGAGAAAATGATGCGGTCGTAATCCCGTTGAAAAGCAGTTCGGATCTCCTCCGGTTCATCGTATTTCCTGAATTCAAAACCCAAACGTACCGGAGAGATCAATTGACTCCATTTTGTCATGCTGGCAGGTTGTGGTGACAGGTCAAATTTGGCTTATTTCTCGAACATTTCAAAAGGATTGTTAAAAATTAATAAATATCTTAGCCAGATAAAAAATTCCCCATTTCTATGCTCACCGGTCTATTACTTCCCCTGCTGGTTGCCATGTTTTTAGGTCTGAATATGGGAGGAAGCGGAACTGCTCCTTCCTTTGCGACAGCCTTCGGATCAGGAATTATTCGCCGGTCCCTAATCCCCGGACTTTTTGGGATCTTTGTCTTGCTGGGCGCTTTACTGGCGGGTAAAAATACCTCGATAACACTTGGGAAAGAGATTCTTCCTGCCGTCAGTTTAGACTATACCCTGACAACCATCATTTTGTTTTCGGTGGCTCTGTCACTGCTTTTTGCAAATTTAGTAGGAGTTCCCCAATCAACAGCACAAACAACCGTGGTAGCGCTGATTGCTCCCGCACATTATGTAGGACAACTCAACACCCATAAGATCTTCTATGAAATTCTCCCGACCTGGGTAGTCATGCCAATCATCTCATTCGGGCTAATGTATTTTATCACCAACGTAATTTCCAAAAAGTTTGACCTGAAACATCCTGGTTACTTTAATACTGAAAAACGGCAAAAACTTTTCAACTGGATTGTCATCATCACCAGTTGTTACGTCGCTTTCTCCATTGGATCCAACAATGTTGCCAATGCTGCAGGACCAATAACGTCAATGATTACCAATGAATTACACGTAAATCCGACCAGTCAGAATTTTGTTTTGATCATGCTCCTCTGCACTTTGATCATCGCACCCATATTTGCTATCGGAAGCTCCATTTTTGGTCATAAACTCATGTCCAAAACAGGAATGGCCATTATTCCAATCGGAAAAGTAGAAGCTTCAATGATCTCCTTTATTACGGCATCCTTGTTGCTGACAGCTTCCCTTACCAGAGGAATCCCTACTTCGCTGGTTCAATTGAACACTTTTGCCATTCTGGCCCTGAGTGTCTCTAAAGTTGGATGGAAAGAGACCTTCTCCAAAAAAGTAGTGAAACAGTTCTGGATGATCTGGCTCATTGCTCCTCTGATTGCCTTCATGCTTTCCTACCTGCTTACCTCTCTTGCTGATCAGGCCGGTTTACTCTCGATGTAATCAGATCATTTCCGGTCTGAATTTTTTGATCGCTTTATCGAGTTCCGTGGAATCCGGAAAGTGACCTTTTAACCGCTCTTTAAAGGAGGCGCCATGGTTGGGTATTTTTGTATGAACCAGCTCATGCACCACGATGTAATCGATCAACCTATCGGGAAGGCGCATCAGGTGAAGGTTCAGGTTGATGTTTTTCAGGCTGGAGCAGCTTCCCCAATTGGTTTTGTTATTTTTGATCGTCAATGCCTTAAAAGTGTACCCCAATTGATTGGCCAACTCCCTGGTCCTGCCCGGAAGGTATCTTTTGGCCTCGTACCTCAGCACAGCCTCGATGGCCGATTTGATTTTACTGAGTATTTCCGGATCCTCCAGTGATGACTGTTCTGGATAATTTATCTCTGCAATCCGCTGTTCGTGCCTTAGGTGCACTTTAACCTTCTCATTTTTCCCGGGATTGAGATGGTAGTTAAAACTTCTTGTTGAGAAGAGCAAACCCGGCTCCAGCGGTTTCCTGGTAAGGCCATGCTTTTCGAGTTTCTGCTGGGTTTTGATCACCCACTTCCGTTTTTCCTCCAGAAATACCTCTCCTCTGGAAAAGGAAAACAGCCATGGAATCGACACCAATACCTCACCTGTTGCCTTTACGGATATCCTGAGCCGCTTTAACGATGACTTCCGAACAAGCTGAACCTCTCCTATCCCTTCCACAAAAAGGATCTTTGTACTCATTCAGCCTCCTCCTCGTCAGAAATTTCCTCATGCGTGTGGCCCATGAAACTGGCCCTGATCCAGGATGGAAGTATGACAGCTCCAATAAACAGGTAAGGGTAGTAGCTGAAAAGTCTCCATACGACAGTCATCAGGCTGTTGAAACCGGCAGGAATGAACATCTTCATGTACTCCATGAATATTACTTCCGACAAACCTGTGCCCCCGGGTGTAGGCATCACTTTGGTCATGATCCAGATAATCAGCTGACGGGCATAAATATTGACATGTTCAACCAGGGTAACCACATGTGGTTCGTTGCTACCTTTGATGCCAAAGATGAGTGCCAGAATCAGAAAATTGACAATCAAATGGTGCGAAGTCCACGAAAATATGGTAGCGCCAAAACTTTTCAACCAAAATTTAAATGGTTTGTTGGAAAGATGTTTGGAGGCCGTCACGATGTCATTTGCCTGATGGATGGCAACCTCTTTCCACCTGCGAAGCCCCGGAAGTGAAAAAATGGATACGATTAACTTCTTCAAAGTCTGCTGATTGAAAAAGAAACTGTACCCGATCAGCAATACAACCAGCAACATAATACAGTATCCGGCCATGGCAAAATAGACATATTTGTTAAGCACCACTGCTTCAAAGGAGTGGTTTGTCAGTTGGAAAAGGCTATCCCAGCCCACCAACAAGGCAACGATTGGAAAAACTACCACGAAAAAGAGTTCATCCAAAAAAAGCGCCGCCAATATGATGGCCGTACTCTTCGCGATCGGCAATCCGGCTTTGTAGAGGAAAAGTAGTGATATCGTCGTTCCTCCAATGGCAAAAGGGGCAATCGCCGTAGAAAACTCCCATAAAAGGATAATCCTGATGCAACTTCCAATGCCAATTTTCTTTTCAGACAAGATCCTAAGCCTGATCACATACCCGGTAATCCTGGCCACAATCATCAGGGCAGCCATAAAAAGGAAAAAAATAACAGTAGTCGAAAACTGGATAGTTAGTATCGAACTAAGCGTCCCTTCCCTGAAAAAAATAAAAATGGCCACACCTAGTCCGATCAAAAGAGGCAATATGATCTTACCAGGATGTACCGAATGAATAGCCTTTGTCGTATTAATCTTCATACCTGAAAATTGTCTGTTTGTGGGAAAAAGTGCGAGTAAATCTAAAGAATTATTTCCTAATTTTGAGTACCCCGTCAACGCATTTAAAATAATGGCCCTTCATTCAATTATTTGCTGATAAAAACATTTTGCCATTCTTATTCGTTGTTAAACTGATAAACATTGACCCATCATGAGTGAAAATAATGGAACGAAAATTCTGCTGGCTTTTGTAGCCGGAGCAGCCATTGGCGCTGCCATCGGATATTTTCTCAACTCCGACAAAAAAGAGGAGATTATGGCCGATCTGCAAGAGGGTGCCTCCAAACTCAAGCAGGATATTGAGGAAAATTTTGCCAAAGCCAAAGAAATTGTGGATAATTTCAGAAATATCGACATTGATCTCACTACAGAAAATCCCGAATAACCATGGAACATGATCATTTCTTTCAGGAGATAAAGCAGATGGTGGCCGACTATCTTTCGGCCAGGATTCAGCTTCTCAAATATGACATCTATGAAAAGAGCGCTAAATTATCAGCGACTCTATTCTCCTCCCTGGTCATAGCCATGCTGGCTTCCATGATGTTGCTTTTTCTCAGTCTCGCCCTGGGATTTTATCTGGGATCGGTATTCGACAGTTATGGCACCGGATTTTTGGTGGTTACAGCCATTTACCTGGCGATGTTGGTGCCCTTCATTTTGTTAAGGAAAAGCTTGATTGAAAAAACCATCATCAACAGAATTATTGAGCAGTTGACAGAAAAAGAGGAGGATGAGAAATGAGCTACAAAGCCACTGCTAAAATTGACAACCTGGAGAAGCTGAGATTCGAAAAGAACAAGCTGGAGACCTATTGTTCTTACCAGGAAAAACTAATTGGGTTAAAAATCGAATATTTCAAGGAGAATCCTGGCATGCTGCTGGGAGAAGCCCTTCTTCCATACGACCCTTCACAAAAAATAGAGGTGAACGATGTGCTTGATTCGGCCAACGACCTGATCGCAAGTCTGCTCCCCGGATTATTCAAAGGAAGATTTCTTCCCGGGTTTGTTTTAAAAGTAATACAAATCCTGATAATCAAGATATTTGCAAAAAAAAGGTGACCTGCTGGCCACCTTTTTTGCAAATATCTTGTTTTCAATCAGGGAAATAACCCTTGATAATTCCTCTCTTGGAGTCGCGGATAAATAGAAGAATTTCATCTCTCTCGCGCGATGCAGGCATCTCAGTTTCAACCACTTCCAAAGCCTGGGAGTTATTGTACCCTTTTTGGTAGATAATCCTGTAGATATCCTGAATCTGCGTAATCATCTCGTTGGTAAACTCCCTGCGTCGTAATCCGATCGAATTGACCCCGGCATACGAAAGCGGCTCTCGTCCGGCTTTGATGTATGGGGGAACATCTTTCCTTACCAGGGATCCGCCCGAAAGCATCACATGTTTACCGATGTGACAGAATTGGTGGATACCGGTATGTCCGCCAATAATAGCGAAATCATCCACCAAAACTTCACCCGCAAGAGAGGTTGAATTGACCAGAATTACATTGTTCCCCACCACACAATCGTGCGCCACATGGACATAGGCCATGATCATGCAGTTGCTGCCAATGACCGTTTTCCCCTTTGCGGCAGTCCCGCGATTAATGGTCACACACTCCCTGATGGTTGTATTGTTGCCAATTTCAACAGTAGAGTATTCGCCTTTGAACTTCAGATCCTGTGGTTCTCCGCCAATGACGGCGCCAGGGAAAATTTTGCAGTTTTTCCCGATACGGGTTCCGGGAAGGATGGTTGCGTGTGGGCCAATATTCGTTCCTTCGCCGATGATAACATCGTCACCAATCGTAGCAAAAGGCTCAACGACAACCCCTTCAGCCAGTTTTGCATTGGGGTGGATATGTGCAAGTAGTCGATTCATCTATTTTAATTATTTGTTTTTTACTATCTGGGCCATGAATTCTCCCTCACAAACTACCGTATCACCAACAAAGGCGAGTCCGCGCATATGGGCGATTCCTCTTCGGATCGGACTCGTAAGTTTAATCTTATAGATCAGGGTATCTCCCGGCACCACCTTTTTTCTGAATTTGATGTTGTCCATGGTCATAAAATAGGTAGAGTAGTCTCCATCGGCAGGCATAGAGCTAATAACGAAAATTCCCCCGCACTGTGCCATGGATTCAATGATCATCACACCCGGCATCACAGATTCTTCGGGAAAATGACCAACAAAAAAAGGCTCATTCTGGGTTACATTTTTCACACCAATGATGTAGTCGCTTCCTTTCTCTATTACCTTATCCAACAACAGGAAAGGGTTACGGTGCGGCAACATCCTTTTGATGGCATTGATATCATAAAGAGGTTCCTTGTTCGGATTGTATTCCGGTGGAGCCGACTCTGCCAGGCTCTTCAGGTTCTCTTTCATCAACAGCTTGGTGAATTCGGTATTTGCAAGATGCCCCGGTCTTTTGGCAATGATCCTGCCCTTGATGCGCCTGCCCAGCAATGCCATATCCCCGAGGAGATCGAGCAGTTTGTGTCTGGCACATTCATTGTCGTAACGCAATTTCAGGTTGTTGAGAATTCCAACTTCATTCACCTGAACATGTTCGTGGTGAAACAAATCGGCAATCCTGTTCAGTTCATCCTGCTGCATCACCTGATCCATGATAACTATTGCGTTATCCAGGTCACCACCTTTCACCAGGTTATTCTTCAAAAGCGCCTCAAGTTCCCTGACAAAAACAAAGGTACGGCATGGGGCTATCTCGGCAGCAAACTCTGTTGTGCTGTCAAAAGAGGCAAATTGATTTCCCAAAACAGTTGAGTTGTAAGAGACCAGCACATCAATCGAAAAATTTTCGTCCGGAAGGATGGTCAGCTCAGAACCAGTAGACTGGTTGCGGTAGGTGATTTTTTTCTTCACCACAAAATACTCTCTCTCGGCATTCTGCTCAACCACACCTGCCTCCTGAATTGCATCAACCCATGCCGACGCACTTCCATCCATAATTGGGACTTCAGAACCATTGATCTCCATCAGGACATTGTCAATTTCCGACGCGACCAAAGCGGCCATGCAATGCTCAATGGTACTGATAGATACCTCTCCATCCTTTAAAACGGTTCCCCTGGCGGTTCCTCTCACTTTGGATACATTGGCTTCAATGACGGGAGTTCCTTCCAGATCGACCCTCATAAACCTGAAACCAAAATTTTCGGGAGCCGGTCTAAATGTCAGCGATACTTCAACTCCTGTATGAAGTCCTTTCCCGGTAACGGTGACCGGATATGCAATGGTATTTTGTTTTACTATCATCCCCTGATGGCTAAAATATTATACTTGGTTAATTTATATTTGCTTAGAAAAAACGCCCTATTTCTGCTCTGATTGTTTCATCCATTTCTTCAAATCAGAAATGTCACCCGACATTTGCGGCAGTCTTCTGAAGATGGCCTGGCATCTCATAAAATCTTTGTGATCCTGCACTGGCGATCCAATCATGGTGGAGTTATCAGGGATGTTGGTCATCACACCGGCCTGACCTCCGATTTTCACATTGTCACCAACCTTCAAATGTCCGGATATTCCAACCTGTGCCCCTATCATGCAGTTCTTTCCAACTTTGGATGAACCTGCAACTCCTGAGTGTCCGGCCATCACCGTGTTCTCACCAATTTCGACATTGTGCGCTATCTGGATTAAATTGTCCAGCTTCACGCCCCTTCGAACAATTGTCGAACCCATGGTGGCACGGTCTACACAGGTATTTGCGCCAATTTCAACCATATCTTCCAGGATCACATTGCCAACCTGGAGAATCTTCGAAAACGGACCTTCCGTACTGGGTGCAAATCCAAAACCGTCGGCGCCAATCACGGCTCCTGAATGCAACACGCAATCAGAACCTATCTGACAATCTGGATATACTTTTACACCCGAATATAAGGTGGTATTGTCTCCTATCACCACATTATCCCCAATAAAAACGTGTGGATAAATGCTGACATTATTCCCAATTACAACTGAATCAGAGATATAGGCAAATGCACCAATGTAGATATCCGCTCCGATTTTGGCACTGTTGCTAATAAAGGAAGGTTGTTCGATCCCGATTTTGGCTGGCTTCAACTGCTGGTACATTTTTAACAATTCAGCAAGGGCAGTATAGGGATCATTAACCCGGATAAGGGTGCAAGACAGCTTCCCGTCAGGTACAAAATCCCTGGAGACGATGACCGCGGATGCAAGTGTTGAATAGATGTATTTTGTGTAAACAGGATTGGACAGGAAGGTGAGTGTTCCCGGAACACCGTCATCAATTTTGGAGATATTGTGTATCTTAATTTCACCGTCGCCTTCAACAGTTCCATTGAGTATCATTGCAATGTCATCGACCTTAAACTCCATTCCGTTACCTTTAAAAATTCGGTGCAAAAATAAACAATATTAGTTACCTAACGAGATTTTCGCCGGATAACAGACAAAATGTTTGCGTACAGTCTTGGTTAATCCCTCCAGATTTATGTCTGATGCATCCCTGATATCTTTCAGTTTGCCGTTTTTATAAAGAATCAGTATCGCCTCTTCATCAGGCTGGTAGGCGTTGTTTGTCATCTCACCTACCGAGAAAAAATAATCCGCATCATCTTCCGAAATCCCAATTCTTGTATGAACTTTCTGTTTGAGCTCTTTTAACTGACTTTCGCTAAATGGATGTTGTGAGATTTTAATTTTCATCAGCCTTCTGTTGACAATCCGTTCAGAAAGATCTGAAAGAACCGGATCAGAATGGGTAATCCAACCTTTGATGGTGGATAATATGTCTGAATCATCAAGCCCTGCGAAGCGGTTCAATGCCCTATTTCTTGTTTCCCTGTCGGGAGATCTGAAATCTGCGACACTCACCTCTCCCTTCAGAAAGCAGGCAAATGCTCCGGCACATTCAACTTCTTTCCCAATTTCTACCAGTGAAGAGGCGCGTCTGAGTAAATTGACCAGGGTGCGTTCTGCAGATACAACCGTTTTATGCAGGTAAACCTGCCAGTACATCATCCTTCTGGCAATCAGAAATTTCTCTACCGAATAGATCCCTTTGGCCTCAACCACCAATTGATCATTGCGCACGTCCAACATTTTTATGATTCGGTCGGATGAGACGACTCCCTCCGAAACGCCGCAATAAAAACTGTCGCGCTTCAGGAAATCCAGCCGGTCCATATCGAGCTGACTACTTACCAGGAGATGCAGGAAATGTTTGGGATAGCGATCGAGAAAAATGCGAATGGCCAGATCCAGCCGCCCATTAAACTCCTCATTGAGCTGTTGCATAAAAATAAGTGATAGCTCCTCATGGGATATACCCCTGACAATGCTCTCCTCCAGCGCATGTGAAAAAGGTCCATGCCCGAGATCGTGCAAAAGTATTGCTACCGAAACGCCTTCGGCTTCCTCATCCGTTATCTCAACCCTCTTCTCACGCAATACCTGCAATGCCGTCTGGACCAGATACATACTGCCAATACAGTGCTCAAAACGAGTATGATTTGCACCGGAATAGACAAGAGAGGTAAGTCCAAGCTGCCTGATGCGACGGAGCCGTTGAAAATAGGGATGTTCTATCAAATCGAACAACAATCCTGAATTCAAATCGATGAAACCCCATACCGGATCGTTGACGATTTTATGCTTGTTTTGCTTCACAAGGGGAAATATTTATTATCATTTTGACAACTAATTAATTACAAAATCCGAAAAGGGTCGGCTCCATTTTTACTATTCACTCTTTGCTTTTCACTTAACAGCCATGCAAACCCTGACAGATCATTCAAAATTAGAAATAAAAATTTGTTTAATTCAAACATTAATAGTAATTTCGCAGCGGAGATTAATCGCAGGATTAGGGGACGCATTGTCCCCTATTTTATTAATTTATAAAATGATATCGAAAATAGTTATTCATAAGATGGTGGAAGAAAAGCTCTCGGACACGATGTTTATCGTCGATGTTTCGGTCGGGCCTGGCAACGCCATTTCGGTAATTATTGACAGCGATGAGGGATTGAGTATCGACAAATGCATCGAAATGAGTCGCCACGTCGAACATCAGTTCGACCGCGAAGTTGAAGATTTTTCACTCGAAGTCTCCTCTCCTGGTTTGACCCAGCCTTTCAAAGTGCTGCGTCAATATTTGAAAAATCTCGAAAAAGAGGTGGAGATCGTAACATCAAAAGGCGACAAGATCACTGGTATTCTAAAATCAGCCGGTGAAGAGAGTTTTGTAGTTGAGACATCAAGCAATATAAAAGTGAATGGAAAAAAGACAGTGGAACTTAAAACTGTTGAATTTTCATTGCAAGAAATAAAAACAGTTAAACCAGTTATTACTTTTAAATAAAAATCTGAAGATATGGACAACCTCAATCTGATTGACACGTTTTCGGAATTTAAAGATCTGAAAAACATCGATCGAGCCACGATGATGAGCGTATTGGAAGATGCGTTCAGAAGTGTGATTCAAAAGCAGTTTGGCTCGGACGAGAATTTTGACGTCATAATAAACCCCGACAAAGGTGACTTCGAAATCTACCGGAACCGTACGGTTGTAGAAGATGGTGCGCTAACCGATCTAAATACTGAAATCACCATTACGGCTGCCAATGCCAACAACGGGGATTATGAACTGGGTGAAGAGTTAACCGACACGATTCGTTTCACTGATTTCGGAAGAAGGGCGATCTTGAATTTGCGCCAGAACCTTGCTTCGCGCATTCTGGAACTTGAAAAAGACAACATTTACCAAAAATACAAATCCAGAATTGGAGAGATCGTTACCGGCGAAGTTTACCAAATCTGGAAAAAAGAACTTTTGTTGCTCGACGACGAGGGAAATGAATTGATTCTTCCTAAAAGCGAGCAAATTCCCTCCGATTTCTTCAGAAAAGGCGACAGTGTCCGCGCGGTGGTAATCAAAGTTGAGATGAGGAACAATAGTCCTTACGTTATTTTGTCCCGCATCTCTCCTGTCTTCCTGGAAAGACTCTTCGAACT
>JAVHPO010000192.1:0-16410 GCA_036170635.1 Prolixibacteraceae bacterium
TCTTCCTTTTGACAGGAGCTGGTTGCCAATCCGATTGACAGTGCAATACCCGTCAACCAAAGCAAGCGTATGTTGTATTTTATATTCATTTTTTTAAGTTATAAAATTTAATATTTTTACTTCTTAAGTGTTTTTAGAACCACCCTGAAATTGTCGAATGCAATGTCGCAATCCAGATCGCCCGGACCCTGGCACAATACCCTGGTCCAATAACCGGCAGGATTGACAGAAAGTTTTACTCCTGCAGCTTCATAGGAGGCAACTACTTCTTCATAAGGAATGACGACAGTTTGCCATTGTCCTTTGGTGTCGTAAGGAGGATTCCATTTGTAGGCGCTGTTAACTTCAGAATTCAGGCCAACGTTAAATGATATGATACTGTTGTTGTATGGTTTTACCGTATTTACCTCAAATTTAAAATTGTAGAGAGCTGGCTTCAGAATGGCTTCATCAGGGATGTTTTTGCTGATATCTCCCATTGCAGAAGCAGGACCGCCGGCAAATTCATTCCAGCTCCAGCTACCGAGTTTCTTCGTAACACGGAAGTAATTTCCATTGATGGCCGGAACTGTTGTCGTACCCGGATAGTTCACAACGTAGGAAGCATTCCACCAACCGCTAAAAGGATCGCTGCTGATGAATATATTCCTGTTATCCCGGAACCAGAAATTTGATTTGGTTGCGCCAAAATTTGTGGTCACGGTAATTTGGCCCGGTTGTGCACCGGCAGGAACTTTAACTTTAATGATCTTTGGCTCCACAGATACGAGCTCGCCAACAGAACCTCCCTGGAAAGTAACCGTAAGCGGTTTATAAAAGTAATCGCCATTGATCGTCGCTGTTCCACCGGCAAGTACATATTCACTAGTCATGTTGGAGACAACCGGCTCCGGGATCAATACTTTAAAAGGGTATTTTAAAGTATCACCGTTGGCAAAAATGATCTTCAGTTTGTTGTCGATCACTTCAGGGATGACAGTTGGAACACTCACCATAATAGTTGTACTTGTAATGTAAGTTGGCGTCAAAGAAGCCCGCTGGTCGTTGAACCATATCTGGTTTGCATCCTGCAAATTCACTCCCATGATGGCGATCAGGTTACCCTGGTATGCTCCCACCAGCAACGAATCAGATTTCATAGGTTCAGTAACCCTGATATAAGTGATACTTGGCACACCGCCGTTTGGACCGGTATCTTGCTTTGTACAGGATGAAAAATTCCCCGTTAGTACAACTGCCATTAGCAGGAGGGGTATCAATTGATATATTTTTTTCATATCTCTATTTTGTTAATGATGCTTTTGAGTTTACTTGCTATAATAATCTACCGGAGGTTTCCTTAAGTTGGGAGCCTGGCTCATTTCAGCTGCCGGAATAGGAAGAAGGAAATTGCCGTCATTGGCATTAATCGTTCTGTTGGTAGTGGCCCATACAGTTTTACGAATGGTCCATTGTGTCGGATTCGGGAAAACGTCAGGTATGACCCTAAATAAACCTCTGTCCTGCTGATTAAGAATTGCATAGGCTTTGGCAGGATTGTAATAATGGAGACTTACCAGATCGTACCATCCCATTCCTTCCATGGCAAATTCAATGATTCTTTCCTTGAAAATGATATCCGCGGTAAGGGGGCCGGCAATTGCAGCCAATCCAGCCCTGGTATGCACCAAATTAAAATAGGCCAGCGCTGTCGCATCGCTGGTAGATGCATTGTTCCCAAGAACAGCTTCAGCATAGGTAAGGTACATTTCAGCAAGGCGCATCATATAGGTATCCTGCGGGTAACGCTGCGAAGAGGCTTGTCCGCCCAAATCCACGGCTTTTCCGCAAACATATTTTTTGATGGATGAGAAACTGACATCACCCGAACTGTTTGGGAAAATCAATTTTTGGTTCACTCCGTTCAATGTTTGGGTGATTTCCGGATAATAAGCGCCAGGTAACATAAAAGTTGCCTTCAATCTCTGGTCCAGGGTCCGGCCTTTGAGCACAGTATCGCCCAATGCCAAAAAACCCTCATATTGACTCAACATCCAAAAGGTGGCGCCTTTGTCGCCTCCCCATCCATCGCCTTCGGAAATATCGGCGCTGTAGGCAAGATATGCCTGGGTAGAATTTTGGGTACCCCAGACTCCCGGAAGGAAAATCCATTGAAGTTCAAACAGTGACTCTGAGTTGTTATCGTACGGATAGGTGAAGAGTTTGGCATAGTCGCTTAACAAAGCGGCCCCACTCAACTTGATAACCCGGTCTGAATAGTATTTTGCGCTGTCAAGGAAACTCTGATTTCGCACGCCTCCAGCTGATTCTACCCCGGCCCTGGCCAGGTAAAACCTTGCCAGCATCGCTTCTGCCGACCATTTGGTGACCCTGCCGACAGCGACCGGAGTTTCAGGCAGATCATTGGCAGCCGCGCGCATCTCGTTGGTGATAAATTTCCAGACACTCTTGGCTGTGTTTCTTTGAATGGTTGTGTCGGAAAGTAAAGTCAGATTATTCTGGATGATCGGAACGTCTCCCCAGTTCATAACCAAATACCGGTAAGCCACGGCTCTCATGAACCTGGCTTCTGCAATGGCAAAATTTTTAATTTTTGCTGAAACACCTGAACCGGCATAAGTGTTGATGTTGTTGATAGCAAGGTTCGACTGTCCGACCACAATAAAGAAGGCCCTCCACGATGCACTGTTCTCGCCGTTTTCAGCAGTTGTATTGAACAACACGTTACCCCTGTCATTGTATGCCGAGTAGGCAGTCCCGGCCCTGAAATCACCAAGGTTGTATGTGGCTTTGTCGTTGTAATCGAACCATACTTTGTTGTAAAGCAAAGATGTAGAGGCCAGGACTTCCTTATCTGTTTTATAGAAGTTTGCATCCACAATCGAATCCTTGGGCGGCCTGGTCAAAAAATCTTTGGAGCAACCCAACAAGAGAAGGATTGAAAGAAACGGCACAATCCTTAAATATATAGGTTTTAAATTTTTCATATTCCGAATTATTTAAAAGTTAATCAGTAAATTAAAAGTATAAACAGGGGTAAGCGGATACCTTCCATAGTCAACACCCTGTGCCTGGTTACCTGAACTTGCGTCCCTTCCAACATATGCACCGACTTCAGGATCATATCCTTTGTAACCGGTAATGGTGGCAATATTTTGAGCGCTAACCATCACTTTGACATTGTTGACTATTTTTTGCCTGGAAAGTAAAGAAGAAGGCAGATTATAAGCCAAAGAAATGTTCTTGACCCTCAAAAACGATCCGTCTTCTACCCATTTGGATGTGAACCTTGATTGATTTCCGTTTGGACCATAAGAAAGTCTCGGAACATTCGTTTCAGGATTTGCCAATCCTACCGATCCGTCCGGCAAGGTAGTTGGTTTGGCGTAATCCATCCCAGTAATCAGCATGTTACGGCTGAGATTAATGTTATTGGGATTCGAATTTACCATGGCTAAATAGTTGTAAATATCATTCCCATAGGTGAAGGTTAACAGTACGCTGCATTCAATACCTTTGTAAGTGAATGTATTGGTGAAACCGCCATAGAATTTGGGCCATGGATTGCCGATGAATGTCTGGTCACTGATGGTAATTTTTCCATCCGGTATTCCATCGGGTCCGCTGATATCCCTGTATTTAACATCGCCAACCCAAATGTTGTCAACATTGGTAGGCAACCTTTTGCCATTGTTATCAACGGGTACTGGACTGTTATTGATCTCATCGACTGTTTTGAACAGGCCCTCTTCAATATAGCCCAGAAACTGCCATGGAGCCATTCCTACTACCGACCTTTGGGTCCAGCTGTTCATCCACCAGGAAGTACGGTCGACAATTGCCGCGTCGGAATAGAATTTCGTAATTTTTGTTTTTACCCCTGAAATATTAAGATTTGAATCCCACTTGAAATTTTTGGTATTGACATTGGTGGTAATTAGAGTAAACCCCCAACCATTGTTTTGCAACGCGCCAATATTGACTGTTGGTGAAGAAACAGCCCCCTGGCCATTGGTTCCCATGTAATATGGTAATGGGTTGGACATCAAAAGATTGCTGGTTTTCTTCTGGAAATAGTCGAATTCAAGCTGAATCCTGTTCTTCAGCAGAGAGAGGTTAAAACCTGCGTCGACGGTTGTGGTTTCCTCCCATTTTAATGCCGGATTACTGTACTGGGCTGGTAAAAATCCTGTACCCCATTGTGTCGCGCCTGTAGCCATTGGGGAATAGATGCCGCCGCCACCCTGGTTACCGGTTGTTCCAACTTCGAAGCGCAGCTTTAATTCATTGATTGCAGCAACCTTAAAAAAATCTTCTTTGGATATTCTCCATGCAACTGACATAGCAGGGAAAGTTCCCCAACGGTTATCCGGTCCAAAATTGGAGGAGCCGTCGCGACGGACAGATCCGGCTAAGATGTAACGGTCACGGTAGTTGTAGTTCAGCATTCCGAGATAGGATTCCATCGCCCATTGGCCTTGACCGCCTGAGTTGGATGCAGTTGTTGGATCACCCGCATTGAGATCCAGAATATCGCTGGTAAGAAAACCTGACCTGCCTGAACTCGTATTTTTCCATGTGGATGATTGGGATTCGTGGATCAATTTGACGTTAAGGGAATGAGCTCCGAACACTTTATTGTAATCCAGCATTTGATTCCAGTTCCAATAAGCATTCATTCCGTTCGAATCAGATAAAGTGGCTATTGTATTTTTTGCCCATCCGATTGAATAAGTGGGAACATAATAAATTCCATTGGAATAGCCAACATTGGTATTCAAGGCTGTCCTGAAAACCAAATTTTTATTGAGGATGAAATCCAGATTAAGACTTCCGACAAATTGTCTTTTTAAATTATTGTTTGTTACTAAATTAGATATGGCGATCGGATTGACCGGTGCATATAAGTTGGCTCCGTTGGTAAGGTCGCCTCCTCCCCATGAGCCATCCAGATTCTTAACCGGAATCTGCGGTGTCAGTTGCAATCCGTTTGAAATAAGGTTCTCCTGGCTGGTTGTCAGGTTTTCTTTGGTTTGGTTGAAGTTCAGGCTTGTTGCGACTTTAAACCAGTCCCTTGGTTTGTTGTCGAGGTTTAACCTGAAACTGTACCGGTCAAAACCTGAACCGGCAGCCACACCATCCTGGGTTAAATATTCACCCGATAAATAATAGGTTGTCTTATTGTTTCCTCCGCTCATATTTACCTGGTGTTTTTTCATGGCTGAATTGTTGAATAATTCTTTCTGCCAATCTGTTCCCGGTCCTAACAACGATGGATCCAGGAATTCAGAAGGCGTAGCTCCTCCCTGAATGGCATGAAATTCCTTGACCATTTGGGCATATTCAGGCAGGTTCATAACTTTCAAATGCTTGGGCGGTGTTTGAATATTGTATTGGAAGTTATAAGATATGTTTGTAATACCCTCTTTCCCGCGTTTGGTTGTGATTAAAATAACGCCGTTGGTTGCACGTGAACCAAACAGTGCAGTCGCTGAAGGACCTTGCAATACCTGAAAATCTTCGATATCCGATGGGTTTAAACCTGAAAGCGGATTGGATGAGCTTGTCGTACCAAACGATATGGATTGCCCCGGTATTTGTACTCCATCGATCACATAGAGTGGTTCATTGGTGCCATTAATTGAATTGACACCCCTGATGTTTACCGAAATGGCACCACCCGGCTGACCTGTATTTTGTGTAACGTATACACCTGCTGTCCTTCCCTGAAGGGCCTGTTCAATTGTAGTGTTGACTGTTTTTTCAATTTCTTTCGCAGTGATAGTAGTCTGTGCCGTGGTAAGATTTGACCGTTTGGTAGTACCGTATCCGATAACAACTACTTCGTCCAGTCCCTTTACCATCAGTTTTAGCTGTATATTCAAAAAGGTTTGCTTCCCAACTACAACCTCCTGTTGCAAGAAACCGATGAAGGAAAAGACAAGCGTGCTCTGTTCGTTGGGAACTGTAACGGTAAAACGGCCTTCTGCATCGGTGACCGTACCGGTGGTAATACCTTTAGCGCCTTTAACAAGAACGTTTACCCCTGGCAAAGTCTCTGAATTACCAGAGTCCATAACTTTACCGGTGATTTTTATCTGTGCCCAAGCTCCCATGGACAAGAAAATTAATAAGGAAAGAAAAATCAGTTTAATTTTCATAGATTTTAGATAAATTGTTTATACTTCGTCTTTGGAAAATCGGTGTTTTGTTAGTCATTGAAAAAATTATTAATTCATAAATTGCTGATTAATATTAGTATAGCGATAATTAGTATCAGGTATATGAGACCTTCGATTAGCAGGTAAGCGTGTTTTTTGTTCTTCATAAAAACAAGTGTGAAATTTTCTGTAGTTCAGTCAGAAAAGTGTTAAAACATGTTATCAAATGTAACTTTTCCGTAACAGAATGGGGGGTGACGTTTGTTTATGAATGGGTATCCGATTGTATTGCATGGGGGGGCATTTGTTGCAGATTAGGTATTAATTTGTTTACAAAGTGTTATAGAGGGTGCTATGTTATTCATTTTTGTATCTTTGACTTGCAAGGATTTTTGCAGGTGTCTTAAACTTAAGAATACCCGACTGACAATAACTTTAGTACCAGTATTAACAGTGAGAAAATGTGCATCACGAATCGGGCGGATCGAGCTTAGATTATATGGACGGGAATGGCATGTTTTGTGCAGATATTTGTTTGCATTGTTCGTAATTTTGTTACTCCATACGTCTGTTAACAAGCTTTTTTGTCAGGAAGACAGGTATGTTTTTTCTCATCTGAATGTAAATAACGGACTTTCCCAAAACCAGATAAATTGTATCTACCGCGATTCGAAAGGATTTGTCTGGTTCGGCACGAATGCGGGGCTTAATCGTTTTGACGGTTCTTCTATTGAGGTTTTTTCCAATGAAAAATCGGTCAATGGTTCGATAAAGAGTAATACCATTAATGCTGTAACAGAGGATAAAAATGGTAATCTATGGATTGGAACTGGCAATGGGGTTAGTATTCTCAATAGCCAAACGTATCAATTCAGGGATTTTGATTATCATTTTTTGTCTCCTTATAGTTGCGGCGACATTTATTATATCAATGCGCTTGCTACAGATCATGAAGGTAATATTTGGATTGGCACCAACAACGGAATCTTTTATAATGATATCATTCACGGTTCTATCCAACGGATATTAATTGACGACACAAACTGTAATTCTCCGCTCAACAGTATTAGTTCCATAGTCCAGGACCATACCGGAAACATGTGGATAGGCACGAAAAACGACTATCTGATCAAATATAACCCGCAAAGCCGAAGAATGGTAAATTTCAAAATTCCAGACGAATCAGACAAATTGGCCTATAGTGTTACAAGACTATTTGTTGATCTTGACAACGATCTATGGGTTGGCAATTTGTTTGGATTATATCTTTTCGATACTGCAAAAGAAAGATGGAAAAACCAATTTAAAGACAAAATAGATGAGCCTGACAGATTAAAAAGAATTGGGGCAATTTCCCAGAATACGGATGGCTTGATTTGGGTGGCTACTGACGGGGGAGGTGCGTTTATCTTCGACAAAAAAGCTCTTGAAGTCACAAATTTAAAACATCAACCTTTTGATGACCAGAAACTATCATCAGACGGCCTGTCGTTTGTTTATTGTGACAAAGATGGAATTGTTTGGTTTGGAGCGACCAAAAAGGGAGTTAATTATTACAAAAAAAATATCAATAAATTTAGGATATACAAAAATTTGTCAGGCGATCTCAATAGTATCAGTAACAATGATGTAAATGCGCTGGTAGAAGATCAGAAAGGTAATATCTGGATTGGTACCGATGGCGGAGGACTCAATTACCTGGATAGGAAATTAGAAAAAATTACTAGAATTACCCATAATAATTTATCAAACAATACTTTAAGTAGCAACATCATTGTCTCACTCTACCTGGATTACCTTGATAAATTGTGGATTGGAACTTATTTTGGAGGTTTAAACAAATATGATCCTGTAAACAGTAAATTCACGGTTTACAAGCACAAATCGGAAGACTCTACTTCGATCTTGGATAACAGAATCTATGGAATCTGTGAAGATGGGAAAAACAATATCTGGGCAGGAACCTGGGGTAATGGAATTAACCGTCTGAACCAAAAGACAAGGAAATTTGACTATTTCACCGCAAAAAACAGCTCCCTTTGCTACGATATGATCACTTCGATCTACCGCGACAAATACGATATATTGTGGTTAACAACAGAATATGGTTTATCAGCTTACGATTACAGGAACAACTCATTCAAAACATATCAAAACCTGCAAAATGACAGTACCTCTATCAGCGATAACAATGTGATCAACTGTTACGAAGACAGCAGGGGCTTTTTCTGGATTTGTACCAAGAATGGTCTTAACCTGTTATCAAGAAGCAGTGGCGCATTCAGGCATTTTACGGTTAGGGACGGGCTTCCGTCAAACAGTGTTCACGGAATTGTAGAGGACAAACACCGAACCCTCTGGATCAGTTCTAAGAATGGAATTTCCAGAATGGAATTGACTAATGTTAATAACGAAAGCAGTTTTGATTTTAAATTCCACAACTACGATATCACGGATGGCCTTCAGGGGAAGGAGTTTAACCGTTCGTCGGCCCTTTGTACCACAGATGGCGAGATTTTTTTTGGAGGGCCTGACGGACTCAATGCCTTTTATCCTGACGAAATCAAATCAGATAGTTCAGTCGCCAAAATGATCTTCAGGGATTTTAAGATTTTCAACAAAAGCATTGATTACGGGCAGAAATACAACAACAGGATTCTTCTTGAAAAGCCAATTTTTAATACTGAGAAGATCGAATTGAAATACATAGAAAACTCATTTACGATCGAATTTACCGCACTCAATTATTTTTTTCCTGAGAAAAATATCTACGCTTATAGATTGGATGGGTTTGATAAACAGTGGATTACTACTACGGGGAAAAACAACTCTGCAACCTATACCAACCTGAATAATGGTACCTACACATTTAGGGTCAAAGAGCTTAATGAAAACGCTAAAGGGAAAGAGATCTCGATGATTATTGTAGTTCTCCCGCCATTCTGGAAAAGTTTGTTTGCATATCTATTATATGCCATCTTCATTTTACTGGTTTTGCTCCTCCTTCGCCGATTAATTTTGGTCAACGAAAGGGCCAATGCCCGGATCGAGCACGAACGAATTGAGGCACAGCATATTCACGAGATAGACTCATTGAAAATTAAATTTTTCACCAATATTTCCCATGAATTCAGAACCCCGCTAACGCTCATCCTGGGACCTGTTGAGAAACTTTTGCAGACCTTGAATGAAAAGCCGGAGGGTAAGTATTTAAAGATTGTTGATCAAAATGCAAGAAGGCTGCTGCAAATGGTCAATCAGTTACTCGACTTTAGAAAAATGGAGGTACAGGGATTTAATTACAATCATTTTTTTGGTGATATAGTCTCATTTATCAGGGAGTCAGTATTTTCCTTCAATTACCTTAGTGAACAAAAGCACATTAAACTGCTCTTTACAACCGGAATCAGTGAACTCAATACCTATTTTGACAAAGACAAGTTGGAAAAAATAATCTTTAACCTGCTTTCCAATGCTTTTAAATTCACTCCGGGTAACGGTCAGGTGTCTGTAGCGTTATCAGTTGAATCAAATGGAAGCACAATTAATAGCGCTGACGCTGCAACCATTCTGGTCATTGAGATAGCAGATACCGGGATCGGGATACCGGAAGACAAACTGGATAAAATTTTCACGCGGTTTTTTCAGGTGGATACAACGGGTCTGGTAGAAAAGGGTACAGGCATTGGTCTCTCCCTGGTCGCTGAATTTGTCAAACTTCATGGTGGGGAGATCAACGTCAAAAGCGAAATAGGTAAAGGCAGTTGCTTTACGGTAAAATTGCCGGTAAATGAGTCCGGAATGGTGATCGAGGCACTGGGACAGCCTTTGGAAGAGGTAAGGAATAGACCTATAGCAGCTATTGACAATGATCAGAAATCCATGGTTGCCGGAAGGTCTGTCATCCTTATTGCTGAGGACAACGATGATCTTCGGTTTTATCTGAAGGACAATTTGCATGGTCGGTTTGAAGTTCTTGAAGCTTCGAATGGTAATGCAGCCCTTGAGTTGGTTTTGAAATATGTACCTGATCTGATTATCAGCGATATTATGATGCCGGGAATGGACGGCCTGGAGTTGTGCGAACGGATTAAAACGGACAAGAGTGTATGCCATATTCCGCTAATTCTTTTAACTGCCAAATCATCTGAGGAGCAACAGCTGATAGGAATTGAGAAAGGTGCGGATGATTACATTATAAAACCATTTAATTTTCAGATACTTGAGGCTAAAATCAACAACATTCTTTCTTCGAGGCACAATTTAAGGACAGTCTTCAAAAACAAGTTGCAGATTGAACCGAAAGATATCACGGTTACCTCTCTGGATGAACTGTTTATGCACAAAGTTCTTGATCTGGTTGAAAAGAATATAGCCAATACTGAATATTCAATTGAAATGATGAGTCACGATTTGGGTATGAGCAGAACCCTGCTCTACAAGAAAATTTTGGCATTGACAGGTAAACCACCCTTGGAATTTCTTCGTTCGATGAGGTTAAAAAGGGCTGCCCTTTTGCTTTCCAAAAGCCAGCTGAATGTGTCGGAAATAGCATTTCAGGTTGGGTTCAATGATCCGAAATATTTCAGCAAGCATTTTAAAAACGAGTTTGGTGTCATTCCTTCAAGATACATTAATCAATTATCAGATAGAAAATGAAAATATCAATCCTTGCTGCTGGTATACTTTTATGCAGCTCCTGCTTAATGGCTCAGCAGTCTAAATCCCCAGTCGAATTGAATGGTGCACTTAGGGTGGAGGGTAATCAAATGGTTGGTAAAGATGGTTTGCCTCCGCAGTTGAGGGGTATATCCTTGTCGTGGAGCTTGTGGCAAGGGAAAAAATATTACAATCCGGAAGTGGTAGACTGGCTGGTCAATGATTTTCATATTTCATTGTTACGGGCATCGATGGGAGTGGAGCCCGCAGGAGGCTATTTAGTCAATCGTGATGAACAGTTAAGGCTGATGACCACAGTAATCGATAAAGCCATCTCAGAGGGCATTTATGTGCTTGTAGACTGGCACGACCACAACGCCGGGAAGCACCTGGAAGAGTCGAAGGCATTTTTCGCGCTGATGGCCCAAAAGTATTCCGGTGTACCAAATGTCATCTATGAAATCTTCAATGAGCCGGCCAGGCAAAATTGGGAGACGGTAAAAGGTTATTCTCTTGAAGTGATCAAAACCATCCGGCAATATGATACTAAAAACGTCATAGTGGTTGGTTCCCCAAAGTGGGACCAGGATGTGGATGTGGCGGCTACCGATCCGATCAGGGGATTCAGCAACCTGGTATATTCCTTCCATTTCTATGCCTCGGACCCCAACCACCAGGAAAAACTTCGGGCAAAAGCAGAGGTTGCCATGAAGCTCGGTTTGCCACTTTTTGTTACGGAGTGGGGTGTAGGCGAATCGAACGGGAATGGTGAATTCAACCTTGAAAAGACCAACAGATGGGTGGAATGGATGGAGGGCAACCGGCTAAGCTGGGTTGCCTGGAATGTGACTGACAAAAATGAAACCACGGCCATCATGCTTCCCGGAGCCCCGGTTGGTGGCGGCTGGAAGGCTGAGCAACTAACTGAATGTGGAAGATATTTAAAGGAGCAATTAAGTAAATTGAACAAATAAAAAATCCGGCGCTGGCCGGATTTTTTATTTGTTCAATTTACTTGTAGTTTGCCGGATTCTCATCCTGCCATTCGTTGATACCATCTCGTATCCTGTTTCGGAAAGTAAGCGTGTCTGTACAATGGTAGGTCCAACCATTGACGGGATTGGTGTACTTGTACTTGAGGAAAATCTTCCTGTCCTGCAACAGCTTAGGCCTGTTGAATACACTTGGCCCATCCTGTGAAATTACGTAAGTGGATGTTGGTGAGCTGCTGACTGTGATATCATTTCCGCTTAGGCTAAGTACCATTTCGCTTTTGCCTGTTACCTGATCAAGAAACCCCGGAGCATTCAATGAATTTGGGGAATTGGTCGTTAAATTCCAGATCTTTGGCTCGGGCATCGGAACAACAGTATAATAGTTGAGGGTAGTATCGCTTTTGGCAGGCCTGTTGACCAGGGCTGAACCGCCATGCCAGTACTTTCCAAAGAGCATATTGTCATACCTTAATCCGATTACAGCATAACGTTTAGGCTGCAGAATGGTATCTGCATCAGCAGCCGTAATCATGAATGGCAGCACATAAGTCGCCATTTTGGTGGCAGGATCACCAAGAAACCTTGCCGAGTCAGGCCTGATAACAACTGATCCCATGTGCTTCCCTGCCTTGATTACCATAACGTTGGTGCTGCTTATAGAGTAGTAATTGGATGGCAGTTGAAGAAATGAAGTAACCGTAGCGACGGGATCCTTGATATATGAATTGGCTGCTGTCTTAAAGATTGCAAGCCTTTCAGGCGTAATAAGGGTTCCATCAAAAGCAAAACTCACATTTCTATCCTTTGTATTTTCGGTTACTCCGCCTAGGGTGACACCTACCTCGATTTTCATGCCTTCACCTACGACGAAGGTCCTGACATCGGTCTGGTACGGGAAGTACACTCCTGAATAAATGTAGTCCGTAATATAATCTTGGTAGCATGCAGCCATCGCTAGCGAGACAACAATAAAAGCTAGGAACTTTTTCATAATTATTTCTTTTAAAATTTTAATTCCACGATTGCCATCCTTCATTTTGCACCAGTTTACTCATCCTCATGATTTCATTGAAAGGAATGGGATTGTATGGAGACGGGAAGTCACGTTTCTCAACTTCAAGGTTAAGATCATAAGTGAATGTTGGTGTTGCTGAATTCTTCGTGATTTTGGCGCCGTGCACGGGTAAATTAATCACCGATTTCCAGTTGGCATCCGTGGTCCATCGGCGAAGATCATAAAACCTTGTACCTTCGAAACAGGTTTCAATCCTTCGCTCATTTTTGACAAGGGCATCAAATGCAACCTCAGTGGACTGAGCATCAAGATAAGGATCGGTGGCAGGTAAACCATTGGTGTTATCATAGGTTTTCCTGACGCGTAACATCTTAATTGCAGCCTTGGGAGTCATACCATAAAGAGCGGTATTGGGATTATGGGTAACATGGTTGGATGCCTCGGCAAATGCCAGTACCATATGGGCCCACCTGATAAGGAATTTGGAGTGGGGAGCAGTAGCCGGGCTTGAGGCCGTAGGATTCCATCCCATGAAAATGTATTTTTTGATATGGTAGTTTGTACGGCTGTTGGTGGGCTTGGACCCTGCTGCATCTGAACCTACATCTGAAGCATCCAGGCCCGTATTCCAATTGCCAAAAGTGTACAGAACCGCTCCGGTATTGTTCAGTTTGGCCTGTGCCATGTTATGGAATATTATTGAATAAAACCTCGGATCTCTACCAACATATGGCTTAGTCGGATCATAAAGGCTTGCAGGATCAGTTATCGGATAACCGTTGGCCATCGGAAAGGAATTAACGAGTTCCTGGGTTGCACCGAGTTCGCCATTCGAACTTCCACCGAAACCACCTGGGTAGAACATTCTTTCCATACTGGTATTTCCTGTGTTGTAGCGGGTGGTCATTATGATTTCAGGTGAATTGGGATTTGTCCATACTACTCCGGCAGTCGGGGTGAAACTGTTACCCCCTACCGCGTCGATGGTCATCTTGAAATTGATGACTTTCATGGCATTGAATGCAGCACTGTCCCAGCGGGCTGTAACATTATTTGGATTAAACCTCGGGCTAGCCCATGTGAGATAAACCAAAGCTTTCATAGCTCTTGTTGAAATTCCGTCAAAACGGCCCCAATATTTTCCACCGGCATAGACACGGTCTGCAACAAGCGGAACCAGATAATCCCTGTGTGCAATGGGGAGATACTTATAGGCAGAATCACAATCGGCAATGATTTGGGCTACACATTCATCATAAGTATTCCTGGCCAGGTTAACGACATCATCCGTGCCATATACTTCCTTGACAATCGGGAATCCTAACATTTGTCCGTTTGTCCCTTTTCCTCCGAACTTCTGGAGAAGGTCCAGCTCGAACCAGGCACGAAGTGCGAATGCTTCACCCTGTAGCCTGCTTCTAACCATATCGTTCCATTTGGCGTTGAACACAAACTTCGTATTGTAGCCACGCCTGTCCTTAAGGAACAGGTTGCAATTCCTAATGGCTTTGTAATTGCGGTCCCAGTAAGTCTGGAATGGATCGAGACTGGTAGGCATTGCATTTAGTGCATACCTCCGGAGAACATGAGTCGAATTGGTAAGCACACCATCATCGGTTGCTCCGTCAAGATATGCGCCTTCATTGTCATTGTAGTTTCTGACATTTGAATTTACCTGGTCATAACACCAGCCGATAAGTCCCTGTACCAATTGCTGGTTTTCCCAGAGAAGTTTATCATCATAGTTTCCATTGGGATAAGGAACCAGGAATTTCTGACAAGAAATCAGAAAGACTACTATGATACTAATTCCTATTATTTTCTTCGTCTTCATAATTAGCATAAATTAGAAATTGAATTTTACTCCTGCTGTGAAGGTTTTGAACAAAGGGTAAACCGATACTCCTGAATTGATGGATTCAGGATCAACATCCTTAATTTTGGAAAAAGTTAAAAGGTTTGCTCCCCTGACAAATACTTTTATTCCGTTGCTACCAATGAACTGAACCGTTTTTGCTGGTATGGTGTAGGACAACTCCACGTTCTGAATTTTGAAATAATCTCCTTTTTGCAGCCAGAAATTAGAGGTAACGAAGTTGTTGTTAACCTTGTAGTAAGTGAGCCTCGGATAAGCTCCTCCGGCGTTGTTAAGCACAAAGTTCGAATAGTTGTAATCACCCCAGCCGTTCCAGTAATAGGGATTGGTAAGCGCAATGTCATAAAAAGCCCTGCCATTTCCAAGTAAAAACAGTTCAATGCCTTTGTACTTTAAAGTAACATTGATACCATAATATAACCGGGGTGAGGAATTGCCAATCACGCTCTGGTCATTATCATCGACCACTCCGTCCCCGTTTTTGTCAGCATACTTAAGGTCGCCGGCGCTCAGAACGTTATCATAGATCTGAGGTACAAGGAGCGTTTCAGCGTCCGTCTGGAACTTTCCGATGTATGATTGCCCGAATATGGCATCTGTTGGTTTACCGGTCCTGTTCTGGTAATCATTCCTGTATTTAGGCTGATCATATACATCCCTGATTCCTTTTGTCGCTGTTGCATTGGCTCCAACAGTAAACTGAAACTTGCCAATCTTATCCGAATACTGAAGATCCGCGGTAAAAGAATTGTAGGTGCTCTTGGCATAATTTTGGTACGGCCTTCCACCAGAGAGACCTGCTGCATAAGGCATTACATTGCTGAGCTGTGCAACAACGCCATCATTGATCCAATGCCAGTAGGTAACATCCAACGATAGTTTATTATCCAACAAGAGGGCATCAAAACCAACATTAAATTCTGTTCTCTTCTCCCATGTCAGGTCCAGGTTTCCTATTCTTTGAACAGAAGTTCTCCTTACACCAGTTTCCTGCGTACTTCCAAACCATTGGCTGGACGAATAGGGGCCGAAAGCGCTACCACTTCCATCCTGACTAAACCGCGTCTCATCATAATGAGGAAAGAGAAAAGTTTCATTGCCAATGACGCCAAACTGGGCACGCATTTTAAGGAAATTAATAAAACGCAGGTTGGACATGAATCCCTCATCGGATAATATCCAGTTTACGCCAATTGAAGGAAACAAGCCAAATCTTTTATTCTTGGCAAAACTTGAAGATCCGGAATAATTCAGTACTGCCTGCAAAGAATATTTATCCTTGAAAGAATAAGATGAGGATGAAACGAAGGTTTCCTGCCTGAAAGGTTCCTCTACACCATTGATAAAGGTTTTGGAAAGAAATCCCGTAAGCACGGATTGTATATCATGAACCCCGAAAGTCCTTTCATAGCTAAGCGCTTCATAGACTGAAAAACGCTGGAAATAATAGTCCATGAGTTTGTTGGTGTTGGACATCTGAGACAAAGTATGTGATGAGGACCTTATGATCGTATCATTTGCAGTCTTAGGTGAGATAGAAGGTACATAGGCAATGTAATCGTTATTTTTGCCAATCCTGACCAGGTTATGTACATTGACACCAAGATATGTACTGGACTTTAGTCCCTTAATGAGACTCCCCAAATCATAATTAAGAGCTGCATTAACTACTCCGGTCCGGCCCCTATCGCTGTAATATCCCTG
>JAVHPO010000193.1:0-1099 GCA_036170635.1 Prolixibacteraceae bacterium
CATCCCTGAGGGGTTCACGTTCTGAAAACAGGTAGTTTTCGATAACTCTCTCCACTTTGTCGTTGACCAGCTTCTCCTCTTTACACAATTGATGGAAAGCAGCCAGCTGCTCTTTTGTCCAGAATTTGTCAAACTCTTCAGGAATATCGTCAGCATCGGCTATCGCCGGAAGGTTCTCCTGGATAAATTTCTCTATCAATTCGCGTTTGCTTCGAAGATTGGCCTCCCCAGCCAACAGGTCAACGATCTCTTTTTTTCGTTTATCAACTTCAGTCGGATCTGCATTTTTTAAATGTGCCAGCAACTTCAGGATATACGCCACATTGATTTCGTCACGATGAATCAACTCCAGTTCAAAATCAACATCTTCCAGGATGGACACCTTCTCTTTCTGGTGGTTGGTTTTGACCTTGTCCCAAAGATCCAGGTACTTACTCTTGTAATCTTCGAACAGTTGTTCCCCCATGGCAAGATCACTCCATTGAAAATCAGCAAAAGTGGTGAGAACGTTCTTCAGGCGCATCAGTTCGCGAAATGCCTTGATAAATTCCAACTCCTCGTTTTCGTCTTTTAACCTGTTAACACTGCCAACAGTGGGCGTAACCTTCAGTAGTTCGATAAACGACTCAGTGAACTTTGCCACGTATTCTTCATAAGGTGCTACGATAATAACATCCTTGGCATCCTTGTTGGAAAACAGCGCGATGGCATCATCTGTGGCCCTCTTCAGATTTCGAAACACCACGATGTTGCCCTGTGACTTTTGTTCGTTCAGGATACGATTGGTGCGCGAATAGGCCTGAATCAACCCATGGTATTTCAGGTTCTTGTCCACGAACATGGTATTCAGCGTTGGACTGTCAAACCCTGTCAGAAACATATTTACTACCAGCAACAGGTCCACCTCCCTGTTCTTGACCCTCCTGGAGATATCGTTGTAATAGTTGTAGAATGATTGGCTGTCTTTGGTGGAATAGGCAGACCCATACTGTTTGTTGTAGTGACCTATGTATTCGTCCAGTTTGTCCCTGCTGTGCGCTTGAAGGCCATAAAGCACTTTTGGAGGCTCTTCCATGATGGAAAGTTCTTCAGGGATAAA
>JAVHPO010000193.1:1199-3438 GCA_036170635.1 Prolixibacteraceae bacterium
TTGTTTTTGCTTCCCTCTTTCTCCCGGTACCTGCCAACATATTCCACACTGAATTTCAGCACATTTTCATCTTTGATGGCATCTGTGATCACGTATTTGTGCAGGCAATCCCCAAACAGTTCTGCTGTAGTGCGCTTTCCTGATTCATTTTTGACAGCATTCTCTACAAAGATGGGGGTTCCGGTGAAGCCAAAGAGCTGAATGTTGTTGAAAAACTTTTTGATCCTGGTATGTGTCTCCCCAAACTGGCTGCGATGACATTCGTCAAAAATGAACACAATGCGTTCGTCCACCATCTTATCCATCCTGGTAGTGTACTGCTTCTTGCTGATGGCTGAATTCAACTTCTGAATGGTAGTAACAATCAACTTGGTATCGTCAGAGAACTGTTTCACCAGTGCGTTGGTATTGTCAGTGCCATCAATGCTTCCCTTGCTGAAGCTGTTAAACTCCTTGGTGGTTTGGTAATCCAGGTCTTTCCTGTCCACAACAAACACCACTTTTTTAACCTGTGGAAGGTTCATCAGTATTTGGCTGGCTTTGAAGGATGTCAGGGTTTTGCCTGATCCTGTGGTATGCCAGATGTATCCATTCTTGTTGGTGTTTTTGACCCTTTCGATCAATGCTTCAACAGCATAATACTGGTATGGTCGCAGCACCATCAGTATCTTGTATGCCTCGCTCAGCACGATGTATTTGCAGATCATCTTGGAGAGGTGACAGGTGTCCAGGAAACAAAAGCTGAACTGCTCCAACTGGGTGATGGTTTTGTTGGCTTCATCGCTCCAGTAAAAGGTCTGCTTGAATGACTGGTACTTGTTGTTGGCGTAGTATTTGGTGTTCACGCCATTGCTGATAACGAAGATCTGTACGTACTGAAACAATCCTATGGAGGTTCCAAAGGAGTGTCTTTGGTAGCGATTGATTTGATTGAAGGCCTCTTTCAGCTCAATACCCCTGCGTTTAAGCTCAATCTGAACCATAGGCAATCCATTGATCAGTAAGGTAACATCGTAACGATTTTTGTAGGAACCTTCCATGCTGATTTGCCTGGTTACCTGGAACTGGTTCTGGCACCAGTTTTCCTGCTCGATAAAATCAAAATAGAGGTGATCGCCATTGTCACGAACAATGTGCTGCTTCTCCCTGAGAATTTTGGCCTTTTCAAAGACAGTTCCCTTTGAGAGGATATTCAGTACCCTGTCGAACTCTTTGGCTGTGAATGTGATGCTGTTGTGTCTTTCAAGTTGGGTTTTAAGGTTGGAGAGAAGATCCTTTTCATCGTTGATGGCAACGAAGGTGTACCCCAGCTGTTGCAGTTGCAGTACAAGTTTATCTTCGAGGATTTGTTCAGGCTGGTGAGACATAATTATATTTAGATCAGTAGGTTACTCGAGAATCAATTTCAAGCTTTGAGTTCAAACAAATAGTAGGCATTATTATTAACCTCAAATATAATAAGCAATTACAAATATCTCGAATATTATTCCAATTATTCCACCTGGTAGCCGCGTCAGCAATATTTTGAAGGAATCTATATCACACCCAAATAAACAATCTGAAATTATGTTTGTTATTACAAAGAAACAATAAAACTTTATTCAATCATGCCCCACACCTATACACAACTCAATACCCATGCAGTTTTCGCTGTTAAAGGCAGAAACAACTATTTGACTGAAATATTCTCTCTCAGACTAATGGAATACATCAGCGGGATCCTCACAAACTTGAAACAATTTCCGCTTGCGGTTGGTGGATACAAAAATCATGTTCATATTTTCTTTGAACAGAATCCGGATACATCATTGGCAGATATCATGGAGAAGGTAAAAGCAAACTCTTCAAGATGGATCAATGAAAACAATTTTTTACCTCAACATTTTGAGTGGCAACGAGGGTATGGAGGATTCAGTTATGCCCGAAGTCAACGCAATGATGTCATTCATTACATAATGAACCAGGAAGATCATCACAGAATAAGATCATTCAAAGAAGAATACCTGGAAATTCTGAACAGATTTGAAATCGATTTTGAAGACCGGTATTTATTTGAATTTTATGATTGAAATTCCACAATTCCCATCATACGACCAGCGACCAAACTGACGCCGCTGGCGCGGCTTTGGGAATGCACAATACAAATACATTCAAATGGCACAATTCAACCAGCTACCAGACTATCGCCGCTGGCGCGGCTATCTTTTACCGATATAGCGACCATTATTGAAATAATTTA
>JAVHPO010000194.1:0-4634 GCA_036170635.1 Prolixibacteraceae bacterium
CATAACACATGAAGTTTTTCTTCTGAAACAGTGGTTGTTTGTACAATGGCTCGGGATATCCCATGAAACATGGTACTCCCTCCGCAGCCAGCATCTTTGCAAATTCGACTTTAGAAAGTCCGTTGAATTTTGCCTGATCGTACTTGAATATGTAAATGTGGTAACTGTGAACCGTCTCCCCCAGATCTCTTGTAAGCGGGGTTATCCCATCAATTTGGGATAGCAATTCATTGAGATATGTCCCATTCGCATGTCGTGTAGCTGTCTGCTTTTCAAGCCTTTTCAATTGACTTGACAACAATACTGCCTGCAACTGCGTGATCCTGTAATTACATCCTGCATTGTGGTGCTCATACCATGCTCCGCCTTCCACACGCCCCACATTGCGAAGCGAATTCATCATTTGGTACAAGCCATCATCGTTGGTTACCACGATTCCGCCTTCCCCACTGGTGAGATTCTTGGAAGATTGAAAACTAAAGCAACCGGCATCACCAATTGATCCAAGTTTTTTTCCCTTGTATTCCGCCCCATGTCCATGGCAGGCATCTTCTATCACTCTTAACCCATGTGCTTTGGCAATGGAAACTATCTGATCCATCTCACAAGCCATACCTGCAAAATGTACTGGGATGATCGCCTTGGTTCTTGGTGTGATCGCTGCTTCAATTTTTGAAGCATCCAGGTTGTATGTCCGTGGATCAATGTCGACAAAAACCGGGACACAGTTGGCTTCAATGACGATAGAAGCAGTCGCAATAAAGGTGTAAGGCGGAACTATCACCTCATCCCCCGGTTTTACGCCACAGGCAATAAGCGCCAAGCGTAGTGCAACCGATCCATTTACACAGGTAAGCGCATATTTTGTCCCGCAAAAGGCTGCAAACTCCTTTTCAAAGAGGGCCACCTCTCCCCCGCAATCAGGATTTCCCCATTTGCCACTCCGAACGATATCCGCCACACAGTTGACGTCGGTCTCGTCGTAAAGAGGCCAATCGAAATCTCTCCCGACTGTTTTTGGTCCTCCGTTAATAGCCAAATTTTTCATCTGTTAATTCGTTATAAGTGATCGTAGCATAGTTGTATAGTCTGAAGCGAGGACTCGGGCAAACATTCGACGGGTGGCCTGTTGTGGTTGATACACTGTGCGAAATAGGCAATCTCATTGTAGAACCCTTCCCCAGCCGAACCTGATGGTATTTCTTCAACATTCGAATCAGTTGCCACTTGTATCACATCGCCTTTCACCGTTGAAAACTGAACACTCGCTTTCTCGAAATTCGCCATGTAACCAGCCTGGAAAGGGAATGAAGAGTGAAAGATGTTACCTCCTTCAATCTTAACGTGGATATCTTTATCGGAATAATTCCACATGGCACTGATGTAATCATGTTTGCTCAGCAGTCCTGGAAGATAATCGCATTTGATACTACCCGGCTTTCCAAGGATATAGTTAACAAAATCTATGTCATGAATAAGCAGATCGAAGAGGGCACCTCCTGATGATCCGTAAGAGGTTCTTCGATCCATCCACTCACCCCAGGCGGGTACCCCGGAGAACCTTGACATGGACAGAAATTTGAGCGCGCCATATTTGCCATTGTCTATCCACTCCTTAAGTTTTTGATAAGGTGGCATAAACCTGACAACATGACCAATCATCAGTATGCGCTCCTTCTCTTTGGCAAGCCTGATCAGCTCTTCTGCCTGCTGCATGTTCAGACAAAAAGGCTTCTCCAGAAAAACATGTTTTCCGTGAAGCAACACTTTCCTTGTCATTTCATAGTGCAGGTCTGTGTGAACACAGATATGGACGGCATCCAGTTCCTCAAATTCGAGACAGTCGTCTATACTACTATACCTTCTGATCTGAGCAACTTGATCCTGATTTATGCCCTCTGTTGCAAAATTACCGGTTTGTGATTGCAATTTTTCTTCTACGGCTGTGGGATTCTTGTCGACGATTGCAACCAATTCCAAATCGCTATTCTTGAGAATATTTTCGGTATGGGTCATCCCCATAAATCCAAAACCCAAAATTGCGACTTTCTTCATTTGTTTGACTTGTTTGCTATAGTTCTATATTCTTAACTCTCCACCCTACAAACTTATATTTTAATATTATTCCATTTTAATGTCGAATTATCAAAGATTAATATAATTTTGTCAAGATATTGTC
The DNA here is from genome assembly GCA_036170635.1 of Prolixibacteraceae bacterium. Taxonomy (GTDB): domain Bacteria; phylum Bacteroidota; class Bacteroidia; order Bacteroidales; family Prolixibacteraceae; genus CAINVV01. Next base: position 2,180 of record JAVHPO010000194.1, read on the forward strand.
TCCAAACAACTACTATGAAACAATAATATACCACACATGAAAGCAACCTACCAAAAGATACTGCTAAGTGAGGGTTCGTCATTTTTAGCCACAAGGTTAATATTACCTCGGTTTCATTCGGAATATCATTTTCACCCTGAGTATGAATTAAAATATGTGATCGAAAGCAAAGGGAAACGATTTGTTGGTGATACCATCGAGAATTTCCAGGAGGGCGATCTTATTCTTCTTGGTCCCAATATTCCCCATTACTGGAAAAATGATGCCGTTCACGATCAAACTGATCTGATGAAGGCAAAGGCCGTTGTCGTTCTCTTTTCTGAGGATTTCCTTGGGGACAAATTTTTTTCCGTCCAGGAGATGATCCCAATTATGGAGTTACTGAGAAAATCAAACGCAGGACTGGCATTTCCAAATGCTATCAGTGGTCCAATTCCACCCATGATGGAGGAGCTTACAAAATCGGCGGGACCACTTCGCATCATTCTAATGCTCGAAATTTTGGCTGAACTGGCAAAAGCAGAATCCAGAAAGCTCCTTACTGAAGAATTTTCAACCGGCACACCATTTCTTGATGCCAATAGCCCATCCTTTGTCAGGCTCCAAAAAGTACACCATTATGTAATCAAGAATTTTAATTCTCCCTTGCAGATCGAAGATGTTGCCCAAATTGCCAACATGACGCCGCATGCCTTTTGCAAATATTTCAAGAAAAGCACCAAGAAGACTTTTATGACATTCCTCAATGAATTGAGGGTGTGCCATGCAAAAAAATTGCTGATAGAGAACCGAATTCCCATTTCTCAAATATGTATTGAATCAGGATTTAACAATATTTCCAATTTCAACCGGCAGTTCAAGACAGGAACGAGCATGACGCCGAGCGATTTTAAGGCAATGTATATCAACTAAAAAGGATAAAGGATAAAGGATAAAGGATAAAGGATAAAGGATAAAGGATAAAGGATAAAGTAAAAAGGATAAAGTAAAGAACGCCGCATTTAGGATCGCAGTAAAAATGATAATCCATTATTCAATATTCCAAATTCATAACTCAATTACAACTACATGAAACGTCTATTAACAATGATTATTTGTTCTCTTTTCCTTGGCGGGAGCAGTTTTGCTGCCGGAAAAAGTATCGAATACAAACTTCCTCAAAAACTTGCAGACTATCTCGCTTCCAAGCCTGAATATGCTAAAACGAAGGTAGAAATGATGAAATTCAGGGCAACCAAAGCACCTGCTGTGGGAGTCGCGGTGCATCGAGCTGCCAATGAATTTGCGCCCGAAAACACATTGGCAGCCATGCAGATTGCACTGGATCTTGAGGTAGATTACATTGAAATGGATGTCCGGCAGTCTAAAGACGGCAAATCATTGATTCTGCACGACGGGAACCTGAACCGTACCACCAATGGGAAAGGCCCATTGAGAGACCTGAATTTCGACGAAGCCCGTGCTCTTTCCGCCGGATCGTGGTTCGATCCGTTCTTTGCCGCGGAGAAAATTCCTACACTGGAGGAGTCGTGCGCACTGTTGGCTGATCACAACGAAAAGACCAGGCACAAAACCTACTTCTACGTCGATTGCAAAGAAATCAACGCTAAAGTACTTATCGATAACCTAATTAAATATCATCTTTTGGAGGGTTCTGTCTTTTACATCAACGAGGCAAAACAAATAGACCAGATCAGGACGATGGCTCCGAAAGCCAAAATACTTCCCGGACTCAGAAGCGGTAAGGATTTAAACAAGATGGCTGAAACCCTACATCCTTATGCCCTGGATGTTAACTGGAAAGACATCTCCAAAGAACTGATTGACAAAGCTCATGCTAAAGGAGTGAAAATTTTCTCGGATGGATTTGGTGAGGATCAGACGCCAGACATCTATGTTCAGGCTATCAAGGCAGGGATCGATGTGATTTCAACGAACAAGGTTTCTATTATCTGCGAGGCAGCGGCGAAGATCTCGAAACGTCAAAAACTTTTCCAATCGTCAAAAACTTTTCCAAAGTTGCATCCTTTGATAAGGGAATGAGCAAAGTATCGAACTTTGGAAAAGTTGTCATCGTTGATAAGGGCATGAGCAACTTATCCAACTTTGGAAAAGTTATTAGCGCGGAAATTTCAAATTCACCCTAAATTTCTGTAACTTTATAAGAGTCAAAGGAATGTGGATTTATTATGGAATCTTTGCAACCCGATAGCTGTTACCATATTTTCAACCATGCAAATGGGTTCGAGAGTATATTCAGAATAGAAGAGAATTTCTTCTATTTTCTGGAAAAGTACCGGCTATATATCTCACCTATTGCTGAGACTTATGCATATTGCCTTATGCCGAACCATTTTCATCTGGTGGTGCGGATGCGAAAACGCGAGACGATAGAAGCGCTGATACGCGTTAATAACGACCCGTCGATTAGATACAACTTTTCCAAAGTTTCATC
>JAVHPO010000194.1:4734-16164 GCA_036170635.1 Prolixibacteraceae bacterium
GCGAACAACTTTTCCAAAGTTTCATCATTTGATAAGGCGAACAACTTTTCCAAAGTTTCATCATTTGATAAGGGAAACAGCAATGTATCGAACTTTGGAAAAGTTATCAATTAAAAAAAATCCCCTTCGAAAATTCGAAGGGGATTTTTTTATGCTTGTCCTTTCGGCGTACCAAAAGGGGTAGATGGAAAAGGTTCATATCCTCCCTGTATCTGAATCGATCCGTAGATCGCTTCGTATTTCTGGAGATTCTCCTGCAGCGCCTTCATCAGCCTTTTGGCATGATCCGGTGTCAGAATAATCCTGGATTTCACCTGTGCTTTCGGTACACCCGGAACCACCCTGACAAAATCCAGTACAAACTCCGAGGGAGAATGCGTGATGATGGCCAGATTGGAATAGGTTCCCTGTGCCACTTCTTCGCTCAGTTCGATGTTAAGCTGATTTTGATTGTCTTCCTGCATCGTGAACTTTTTTAGATTACTCCTCTTCTTCTACTGTTTCATATTTCTTGTGGTCGATCAGACGATCATATTCATCTTTTGAACCTACCACGATATTTCTGAACATTGGGTTACCGGTACCGGCTGGGATAAGATGTCCGCAAATAACGTTCTCCTTCAAACCTTCAAGGTAATCGACCTTGCCGTTGATAGCAGCTTCGTTCAACACCTTGGTAGTCTCCTGGAACGATGCGGCAGACATCCATGACTTCGTTTGAAGCGAAGCCCTGGTGATTCCCTGAAGAACCTGACTGGAAGTTGCAGGAACCGCGTCCCTGGCTTCAACCACCTTTTTGTCGCGGCGTTTCAACATCGAATTCTCATCCCTCAAACGACGGGCGGTGATAATCTGTCCGGCTTTCAGGTTTTCTGATTCTGCTGGATCCGTAACGATTTTCTTACCAAATACCCAGTCATTCTCGGTATTGAATTCCATCTTGTCGACGATCTGTTTTTCAAGGAAGCGGGTATCGCCCTGGTCTACGATCTCAACCTTGCGCATCATCTGGCGAACAATCACCTCGAAGTGCTTGTCGTTGATCTTCACACCTTGCATCCGGTAAACATCCTGAACCTCATTCACGATATACTCCTGAACTTTGGTCGGCCCTTTGATGGCCAGGATATCCGACGGAGTGGTAGCACCATCTGATAATGGAATACCGGCGCGAACGTAGTCGTTTCCCTGTACCAGAATCTGGCGGGAAAGCGGTACGAGGTATTTCTTTTGTTCTCCGGTACGCGAAGTAATGGTGATCTCGCGGTTACCCCGTTTGATTTTACCCAATGAAACTTCTCCGTCGATCTCAGAAACAACCGCGGGATTGGATGGGTTACGTGCTTCGAAGAGTTCTGTTACCCTTGGAAGACCACCGGTGATGTCACCGGCTTTTCCGGATGCTCTTGGAATTTTCACCAATACATCTCCGGCTTTTACCATCTGACCTTCGTCAACGCTGATGTGACCACCCACAGGAAGGTTGTACAACCTGATGTCATCGCCATTCTCGTCGAGAATGCGCAATGTTGGGTTCTTGGTTTTATCCCTGGTTTCAATGACTACTTTTTCGCGATAGCCTGTTTGCTCGTCAGACTCTTCACGGTAGGTTGTACCATCGATGAAGTCCTGGAAGTTAACCCTTCCGTTGAACTCCGTGATGATAACCCCGTTGTAAGGATCCCATTCGCAAACGACTGAATCTTTCTTGATTTCAGATCCGTTTTGGATGAACAGTTTCGATCCGTAAGGCATTGAGTGTGTTGACAGTGGGATTCCGGTGTTTTTGTCCAGAATCTTCAGCTCAGCCAAACGACTGACTACGATATCAACTTTTTCGCCCTTTTCATCGGTCCACTCTACCGTACGCAATTCCTCAATTTCGGCAATACCGTCGTAACGGGAAATCACGGTAGATTGAGTGGAAACGTTACCCGCGATACCCCCTACGTGGAATGTACGAAGTGTCAGCTGCGTTCCAGGCTCACCAATGGACTGTGCAGCAATCACACCGACTGCCTCGCCCATCTGTACCATTTTACCGGTTGCCAGGTTACGACCATAACATTTTCCGCAAACTCCATTCTCTGCTTCACAGGTAAGAACCGAACGAATCTCGACTCTTTCAATTGGGGAGTCTTCGATAACGGCAGCAATCTCTTCAGTTATCTGTTCACCCGAATGAACGATCAGTTTCCCTGTCATCGGATGGTAGATATCGTGGACAGTGGTACGACCCAGGATTCTTTCAGATAAAGAGGCTACAACCTCTTCATTGTTTTTCAATGCTGAAGCGATCAAACCGCGAAGTGTTCCGCAATCGGGTTCGTTGATGATCACATCCTGTGCAACGTCTACGAGACGACGGGTCAGGTATCCTGCGTCAGCCGTCTTAAGCGCCGTATCGGCCAAACCTTTACGGGCACCGTGGGTGGAGATAAAGTACTCGAGTACCGAAAGACCCTCCTTGAAGTTTGCAAGGATCGGGTTCTCAATAATTTGCGATCCTGTAGATCCTGATTTCTGGGGTTTAGCCATCAATCCGCGCATTCCGCACAGCTGGCGGATCTGCTCTTTGGAACCACGGGCTCCGGAGTCCAACATCATATAAATAGAGTTGAATCCCTGCTTATCTGTACTGATGGTTTTCATTACATTCTGGGTCAACTTGGCATTTACGTGTGTCCAGATATCGATCACACCGTTGTACCTTTCGTTGTTGGTAATGAAACCCATGTTGTAGTTGTTCGAAATTTCTTCGACGCCGGCATATCCTTCTTCAACCATTTCGGTTTTTCCTTCCGGGATAATAACATCATCCAGGTTGAATGAAAGGCCACCACGGTAAGCCATCTTGTACCCAAGATCCTTGATGTCGTCCAAAAACTGTGCTGTGATAGCGTTGTTGGTCCTTTTCAGAATATCAGCAATAATATCACGCAGGGCCTTCTTGGTCATCAATTTATTGAGATAACCGGCCTCTTTTGGTACGAATTCATTGAACAGGATACGACCAACCGTCGTTTCAATGGTCATTAATTTTGATTCTCCATTCTCATCCAGATCCAGGACTTTGCAGTTAACGATGGTGTGCATGTCAACTTTGCCTTCGTTGTAGGCGATGATTGCCTCTTCGGAAGAGTAGAAAGAGAGTCCTTCGCCTTTTGCTCCTTTGCGGTGTTTGGTCATGTAATAAAGACCAAGAACCATGTCCTGAGAAGGAACAGTGATCGGCGCTCCGTTGGCCGGATTCAAAAGGTTGTGGGAAGAGAGCATCAGAAGCTGAGCCTCAAGAATGGCAGCATTTCCCAGCGGAAGGTGAACAGCCATCTGGTCACCGTCGAAGTCGGCGTTGAACCCGGTACAGACGAGTGGGTGCAGACGAATTGCCTTTCCCTCAACCAATACCGGCTGGAAAGCCTGAATAGAAAGCCTGTGCAAAGTAGGGGCACGGTTCAGAAGAACAGGATGTCCTTTCATCACATTCTCCAGGATATCCCAAACAACGGGATCCTTGCGATCGACAATCTTCTTGGCAGATTTAACCGTTTTAACAATACCGCGCTCAATGAGCTTACGGATGACAAACGGCTTATACAATTCCGCAGCCATCTCTTTTGGGATACCGCATTCATGAATTTTCAAGTTTGGACCTACGACAATGACCGAACGAGCGGAATAGTCAACACGTTTACCGAGCAAGTTCTGACGGAAACGTCCCTGTTTACCTTTCAATGAGTCAGAGAGTGATTTCAGCGCGCGGTTGTTGTCAGTTTTAACGGCATTGGATTTGCGGCTGTTGTCAAACAGTGAGTCGACAGCCTCCTGCAACATCCGTTTTTCGTTACGAAGAATAACTTCCGGAGCTTTGATTTCAATCAGCCTTTTCAGACGATTGTTCCGAATGATTACCCTGCGGTAGAGGTCATTCAGGTCGGAAGTGGCAAAACGCCCACCATCCAATGGAACCAGCGGACGAAGATCCGGTGGTATTACAGGAACAACCTTCACGATCATCCATTCAGGCTGATTTCTTACCTTGGAAGAACGGAAAGCTTCAACAACCTGCAAACGTTTAAGCGCCTCACTCTTTCGCTGTTGCGAACCCTCGTTTCCTGCTTTGTTACGCAGGTCATAAGAGAGCTCATCCAGATCGAGCCTTGAAAGCAGTTTGTATAATGCTTCGGCTCCCATATCGGCAATGAACTTATCGGGATGGTCTTCCTCCATCAGTTGATTCTCTTTTGGCAGCGAATCGATGATGTCGATGTACTCTTCTTCCGTTAGAAAATCAAGGTATTTAACGCCATCATTGCGCTTAATTCCCGGATTGATAACAACATATCGTTCGTAATAGATGATTGAATCAAGTTTCTTGGTCGGCAGTCCGAGCAGGTAACCGATCTTGTTGGGCAGAGACTTGAAGTACCAGATGTGTACAACCGGCACCACCAGTGAAATGTGGCCCATTCTTTCGCGGCGCACTTTCTTCTCAGTAACTTCAACGCCACAGCGGTCGCAAACGATTCCGCGGTAGCGGATGCGTTTGTATTTTCCGCAATGACATTCGTAATCCTTCACCGGCCCGAAAATTCTTTCGCAAAATAGTCCATCACGCTCGGGCTTGTAAGTCCGGTAGTTGATGGTCTCAGGTTTCAGGACTTCTCCGTGCGAACGTTCAAGAATCTCTTCGGGTGAAGCAAGACTGATACTGATCTTGGTGAAATTACTCTTAACCTTGTTATCTCGTCTGAATGCCATAATTTATAGGGAGTATTTGTAACATAACCAAATGATTAACAAAAAGCCGGCATCCGCAGAGAGACTCTCCGGATGCTGACAAACCAATTATTCTAAGTTTACACTTAAGCCCAGTCCCCTGAGTTCGTGCAACAGAACGTTCAATGATTCCGGAATTCCTGGCTGCGGCATTGGATCTCCTTTGACAATGGCTTCGTACGCTTTGGCACGACCCATCACGTCATCAGATTTCACCGTCAGGATCTCCTGCAGGATATTGGATGCACCGAATGCTTCGAGCGCCCAAACCTCCATCTCACCGAAACGCTGTCCTCCGAACTGTGCCTTACCTCCAAGAGGTTGCTGGGTAATCAGTGAATAAGGACCAATTGAACGGGCATGCATCTTGTCTTCGACCATGTGGCCAAGTTTCAGCATGTATATCACACCTACGGTTGCAGGTTGGTCAAATTGCTCACCTGTTTCACCATCGTGCAACCAGGTCTTCCCAAATCTTGAAACGCCTGCTTTTTCAGTATATTCCGTGATCTGGTCAAGTGTGGCACCGTCAAAGATCGGAGTCGCAAATTTCACCCCAAGTTCTTTCCCTGCCCAGCCAAGAACAGTCTCATAGATCTGTCCCAGGTTCATACGGGAAGGCACCCCAAGCGGGTTCAAAACGATGTCGACTGGAGTACCGTCAGAAAGGAATGGCATATCCTCGTCGCGAACGATTCGGGATACAATACCTTTGTTTCCGTGTCGACCTGCCATCTTATCACCAATCTGCAGCTTGCGCTTTTTGGCAATGTAAACTTTGGCTAACTGAAGGATTCCGGCGGGAAGTTCATCTCCGATGGTAACGTTGTAACGTTTCCGGCGGGCGACGGCCTCTGCCTCCTTGTATTTCATGATGAAATTGTTCACAAGGGCATAGATCATGTCGTTCTTATCCTTATCGGTCGTCCATTTACCAGGATTGACGTTCAGATAATCGATCATCTGAAGTTGTTTCTGGGTAAATTTCACACCCTTTGGAATCAAGTCAGCGTTGAAATAATCTTTCACCCCCTGCGAAGTTTTACCGTTCACCAGGTTGAAAAGTTTCTCAACCAAAATATCTCTCAATTTGTTGGTTTCGACTTCGAAGTCGCGGTCAATCTGCTCAAGCAGCGGTTTTGTCGCTACTTTCCCTTTTTTCTCTTTGACAACCCTTGAGAAGAGTTTTTTGTCGATAACCACACCATTCAGTGAAGGAGAAGCCTTCAATGATGCGTCTTTGACATCGCCGGCTTTGTCGCCGAAGATGGCACGCAACAGTTTTTCTTCAGGTGATGGATCTGATTCCCCTTTTGGAGTAATCTTTCCTATCAGGATATCGCCAGGTTTAACAATGGCACCAATACGGATCAATCCGTTTTCGTCGAGGTTGCGGGTAGCTTCCTCGCTTACGTTAGGAATATCAGAAGTAAATTCTTCCGATCCCCTTTTGGTGTCACGTACTTCCAGCGAATACTCGTCAACGTGAATGGAGGTGAAAATGTCGTCGCGGACAATCCTTTCGGAGATCACGATGGCATCCTCATAATTGTAACCCTGCCATGGCATGAAGGCAACCTTCAGGTTACGTCCAAGTGCAAGCTCTCCGCCTGCAGTGGCATAACCTTCAGTCATAATATCACCCTCCTCAACGCGCATTCCCTTTTTAACCATAGGTTTAAGGTCGATGCAGGTGCCCTGGTTGGTTTTCTTGTATTTAGGCAGATTATATGTCTTGGTCTCCAGATCAAAACTTACATAACGCTCTTCATCAGTCATATCGTAACGTACAACGATCTTGTCGGCATCCACATATTCAATGACTCCGGGCCCTTCTGCCACGATATTGATTCGGGCATCCTTGGCGATGTTGCGTTCCAAACCAGTACCAACGATTGGGGACTCAGGGCGCATCAGCGGAACTGCCTGGCGCATCATGTTTGAACCCATCAAGGCGCGGTTGGCATCATCATGCTCAAGGAAAGTGATCAACGATGCAGCAATAGAGGCGATCTGATTTGGACCTACGTCCATCATGTCAGCATCTTCGCGGTTGGCCAGCGGATAGTCCGCATCCAGCCGGGCTTTCACCTTCGGATTGATAAAACGGCCATCCTCATCAATCAAGGCATTTGCCTGAGCGATAATTTTACCCTCTTCCTCTTCCGCAGTGTAATAGGTGACGTCATCGTTGTTAAGATTGACCTGCCCATTTACAGATTTCCGGTAGGGAGTAGAGATAAATCCCAGGTTGTTGATCTTTGCAAACACGCAGAGAGATGAAATCAATCCGATATTCGGACCTTCCGGAGTTTCAATCGGGCACAACCGACCATAGTGGGTATAGTGAACGTCACGAACCTCAAAACCGGCTCTTTCACGGGACAGACCGCCGGGCCCCAAAGCAGACATACGACGTTTGTGCGTCATCTCAGCCAAAGGATTGGTCTGGTCCATGAATTGCGACAAAGCATTGGTTCCGAAGAATGAATTGATAACAGAAGATAATGTCTTGGAATTGATCAGATCAATCGGAGTAAATACCTCGTTGTCACGAACATTCATTCTTTCCCGGATGGTTCTGGCCATCCTTGCCAAACCAACTGCAAACTGGGTGAACATCTGCTCCCCAACCGTTCTTACACGTCTGTTGGACAAGTGGTCGATGTCATCCACATCCGTTTTGGAGTTGACCAGCTTGATCAGGTACTTGATGATCTCGATGATATCGTGGTTGGTTAACACACGGGTAGTCATCTCAATATTTAGTCCCAACTTTTTGTTGATCCGGTAACGACCAACTTCGCCAAGGTCATAACGAACCTCAGAGAAGAAAAGTTTGTCGATAACGTCTCTTGCAGTTGCTTCATCAGGCGGCTCAGAGTTTCTGAGCTGACGGTAGATGTAAAGAACTGCCTCCTTTTCGGAGTTACACTGGTCTTTCTGTAATGTATTGTAAATGATTGCATAGTCTCCGTTAACAGCATCCTCTTTGTGCAAAAGGATGGTCTTTGCTCCGGATTCCAGAATCTCATCAACATGTTCATTGGTAATTACGACTTCACGGTCGACTATCACCTCGTTTCTTTCGATGGAGACCACCTCACCGGTGTCTTCATCCACGAAATCTTCTACCCAGGTTTTCAATACACGGGCAGCAAGTTTTCGGCCGACAACCTTTTTCAAGGCTGCTTTTGAAATTTTGATCTCGTCAGCGAGGTCAAAAATTTCCAGAATATCTTTATCGCTTTCGTATCCGATCGCACGCAGAAGTGTCGTTACGGGTAACTTCTTCTTACGGTCGATGTAGGCATACATCACGTTGTTGATGTCTGTGGCGAATTCAATCCAGGATCCTTTGAACGGGATTACCCGGGCAGAATATAGCTTCGTACCGTTGGCATGAACGCTCTGACCGAAGAAAACTCCGGGTGAACGGTGAAGCTGGGAAACAACTACCCTTTCGGCACCATTGATGACAAAGGAGCCGCTTTGAGTCATATATGGAACTGTTCCCAGATAGACGTCCTGAACAACTGTATCAAAATCTTCGTGCTCAGGATCGGTACAAAACAATTTCAGCTTTGCTTTTAATGGGACACTAAATGTAAGACCACGCTCGATACACTCATCGATGCTGTATCTCGGGGGATCGACCTGATAGTCAATAAACTCTAAAACAAAATTATTTCTCGTGTCGGAAATAGGGAAATTTTCCTGAAAAACCTTGAAAAGACCTTCGATTTTGCGATCTTCCGGAGAGGTTCCCAATTGGAAAAATTCTTTGAAAGATTGAATTTGAACCTCCAGGAAATCGGGGTATTCAAATTTGCTTCTGGTGGACGCAAAACTGATCCTTTGTTGTATATTCATTGAGGGCATTAGCTACCAAATTAAGGAATCAAAATAAAAACATAAAAAGGTTTAGAATCCCTTGAGAGGATCCTAAACCGTATAACCTAACAGGACAGGTCAATTCCTATCTGATTTCAACTTCAGCTCCGGCTTCTTCAAGCGCAGCTTTCAGTGATTCTGCTTCTTCTTTTGAAACTTTTTCTTTGATCGCTTTTGGTGCTGCATCGACCAAATCCTTTGCTTCTTTCAAACCAATACCTACAAGGTCTTTAACCAATTTAACGACAGCTAGTTTGGATTGGCCACCGAATTTGAGGATTACATCAAATTCGCTTTTTTCGACCGGTTCTGCAGCTGCGGCTGCTGCCGGTGAGGCGGCCACTGCAACTGCAGCTGCGGCTGGTTCAATACCGTATTCTGATTTGAGGATACCTGCAAGTTCGTTAACTTCTTTGACAGTCAGGTTAACCAATTCTTCTGCAAGCTTTTTAAGATCTGCCATACTACTTGAGATTTTAAATATTAATGTATTGTTTTTTCTTACTTGTAATTTTTCTTATGCGTTGCGTTGCTCTAATGTTTTCAAAACGCCAGAAATGGTCTGACCTCCTGATTGAAGGGCAGAAACAACATTTTTCATTGGCGATTGCAACAGAGTAATGATGCCACCGATAAGTTCTTCTTTTGATTTGATATCAATCAGCGCATCCAACTGATTTTCTCCGATATAGGCACATTCTTCGACGAATGCAGCTTTGAAGACCGGCTTTTTGTTCTTTTTTGCAAACTCTTTAATCAGTTTTGCAGGAACGTTTCCGGTATTGGAGAACATGACGGATGTGGTGTCTTTAAGTACATCGTACAGTTCTGAAGTTTCCTTTGTAGAATTCTCCAGTGCTTTACGGAGCAGTGTATTTTTAACTACAACCAGTTTTACTTCGCGTTTGTTACACAATCTTCTCAGATTACTCGTAATCTCGGCGTTTAGACCTGAGATATCGGCAATGTAAAAATGGTTGTATGAATTGATCTCATTGGTCAATTGTTCAATAACCTCTAATTTATCTGATCTTTTCATTGCAACTATTTAACTTTCCAGGCAGGATTTAGGCTCTACCTGAATGCCGGGGCTCATGGTGCTAGAGAGGTAGATACTTTTGATGTAAGTACCTTTAGCAGCAGAGGGTTTTAATTTCTGAATTGTGTGAACAAATTCCTTTGCATTTTCCACAATTTTAATGGGATCGAAAGAAACTTTTCCGACGGAAGTGTGAACGATACCGAATTTGTCAACCTTGAAATCGATTTTACCCATCTTAACTTCTTTGATGGCTTTCCCGACTTCCATGGTTACGGTTCCGCTCTTGGGATTGGGCATTAAGCCTCTGGGGCCTAAGATACGACCCAACGCACCTACTTTTCCCATCACAGGGGGCATCGTGATAATGACGTCTACATCTGTCCAACCACCTTTGATTTTATCGATGTAACTGTCAAGACCAACGAAATCAGCACCTGCTTCAGTTGCTTCAGCCTCCTTGTCGGGAGTTACCAAAGCCAAAACACGTACCTCTTTTCCTGTTCCATGGGGCAAAGTTACTACACCACGAACCATCTGATTAGCCTTCCGAGGGTCTACTCCCAACCGGACATCAATGTCAACGGAAGCATCGAACTTAGTAAAGGTAATCTCCTTTACCAGGTTGGCAGCATCCCGAAGTTCATAGAATTTCCCGGCCTCGAGTTTCTCCAATGCAGCTTTCTTATTCTTGGTAACTTTTGCCATTTAACCTTAACTTTTATTAGTTATTAAAAGGTGATTGACCTGTTACGGTTATCCCCATACTTCTTGCAGTACCTGCTACCATGCGCATACCTGCTTCAACCGAAAAGCAATTAAGGTCAGGCATCTTAATCTCAGCAATCTCCCTTACCTGATCCCAGGTAACCGCTCCAACTTTTTTCACATGAGGCTCAGCAGATCCTGATTTGATCTTTGTTGCTTCAAGCAATTGAATGGCCACCGGCGGTGTTTTTACGACAAAGTCGAAAGACTTATCGGCAAAAACTGTGATGACAACCGGCAATACTTTACCGGCCTGGTCCTGGGTCCTGGCGTTGAATGCTTTACAGAACTGCATGATGTTCACGCCCTTCGATCCCAGTGCGGGACCTACAGGAGGTGAAGGATTTGCTGCACCACCCTTGATCTGTAATTTGATAAATCCAGCAATTTCTTTAGCCATAACGTTTTATAAAAAAATTTACTTTACTCCTTTTCCACCTGCATAAAGCTAAGCTCCAAGGGGGTTTTACGACCGAAAATCTTTACCATTACCTTCAGTTTCTTACGTTCCGCATTGATTTCCTCAATGGTTCCGTTAAAACCGTTAAATGGACCGTCGGTCACTTTTACGGTCTCTCCAACAAAGAATGGCACATCGAAATCTTCGCCACTCTCCTGAAGTTCATCCACCTTACCCAATATCCGGTTTACCTCAGCTAGACGCATGGGGACGGGATCGCCGCCCTTGGTATCTCCAAGAAAACCGATTACATTGGGAATGTTTCTGAGCTTGTGCGGAGTTTCTCCAACCAAACTGGCTTCAATCAGAACATATCCGGGGAAAAAATTGCGGTCTTTTGCAACTTTCTTGCCATTACGGATCTGAAAAACCTTTTCAGTGGGAATTAAGACCTGAGAAACATTATCCTGAAGATCGCCATTGGCTATCTCGTTCTCGATATACTCTTTTACCTTCTTCTCTTTACCTCCGATGGCTCTAAGAACATACC
>JAVHPO010000195.1:0-3345 GCA_036170635.1 Prolixibacteraceae bacterium
GATATTGACTATCTAAAGGAATTCTTTAGCGGCTTATCTGAACTCATTTATTTAAATGGGCGTTTCATTTCCATCTTCTTTGACAAGGAGCTTTACACACTTGATACAGCTTTAATCGACAGCTCAGCTCAAACTTTAAAAAGCATAAAACTTTGTTGCTCCATTGGAAGTTTTTCGGACGCAAATACTTTAATTAGAAAACTCAGGTACGACCTAATTCAATATATTTACATCCTGAACATTATCAATTTACGAAAACCATTCCTTGAAGAAAGTGTAAAAGATTTAAATACAGACAACTCAGAAGAATTAGCAAGTTCGATATTAAATCTGCAATTCAATGATATGCTTACAGATGACGAACAAGCTGTAAATGCTTGGTTTAAAAATACCGTTTCAGATTTGCAGAGACCAATCAAAAAGAAATTAGAATTTGAAAACTATATGAAAGTTTTAAAACAGAACGACAATATTAATCAAATTCTTACCGATTATAAACTTCAGGAATATTGGGATACATTAAGGAAGAGACTAAATAATTATGTTCACAATAACGGAACTTTATTTTCGAGCCATAATTCTATTTCGGCAAAGGATAAAAGCTTAGGAACACATTTAAAGAACATTAATATTCAGACATCATATGTTTCTTCATTCTTTCTAGTTTTGCTACTTATGATTGAATCGTCTTTGATTTCATCAACCGACTATATTGATCAACTTGAATATGATATGGAACCACCTGACGATAGTCAGTATTTCGTTGCGAGTTTCGTGCAAGACTTTATTGATAAAAAGGTTTCAGTACTTCATCCAGAACTTAAGCAATATCTAAAGGACAATAACGTTCACGGAATGAAAGTAGAATAAAATTACATCAACCAATAAATAGGAATATGAGCGGCGTGCAACGCCCAGCGATTATTACAGGTTGAACTACATCCCTGGGGAGAGGGAATCTCTATGTACTTTGCGACTGTTTTGTGTGTTTTTTGAATGGGAAAACCCATTGAGGATTCAGTGAAAATCCTGTTTTTAAAGTAAGATACTGTAAATTATTCTATCTATTAATAATGCAAAGAGCCTGATTTACTGATTTTTGCCTGCTACAAGGCATAGCAATCCCCGTTCGCAAAGCAAGGCGATTTTTTCAGCAATGTTACGTAAGTGAAAATGGCTGGTTTTGAGGCATCCCATCCGGCGAACGTATGCGAGGCAGTACACGTATAGCCACCATTTTCCCTTTCTTGCATGTGGGGCATATACATGGATTTATGCCGGTAAGCCTTTCGAAACGTTCAAGGGTTGTTTCGGCAGGTTGTTGCTCTTTTATAACAGCGTCAATGGTTTTATCGAGTTCACAAAACTGTAAGTCGAGATTGCGTTTGGTAGTATGGTTGTAAATTCCAAAGCGGCGTATGCGCACAAACTGCTTAGGCAAAATATGCATGGCAAAACGGCGCAGGAACTCCACGCCATTGAGCGTAACCGGCTTTACAATGGCATTGTCGCGGTAATCTTTGGCTAAAAAAGTAACTTTTTGGCCTGTGATGTCGAGGATTCGCTGGTTGGTAATGGCAACGCGGTGCGTGTATTGCCCCAGGTATTTTATCACATGTTCCGCTTTGGCCATGGAAGGTTCGCAATGCACCACCCACTTGGTTTGGTAAGCCAGTTCCATCTGCTGGAAAAACAAGCTATACTCGTTCTGTTTTTGCAAAGCACGCTTGAGGCTATCGAGGAATTTGCCTTTAAACGCATCGCTCAACTGCTGTACCGGGTACAAGAAATTACCATTCTTCTCAATGACTTTCCATTTACCGTCGAGGGTGTAACCGGCAGCCGGCACCAGGCAATGAATATGTGGGTGAAGGGATAGATTCTGTCCCCAGGTATGCAATACAGCAACGGCCCCGCTTTCGACCCCATAATGCGTATAGCCAAACAAGCGGAGGGTATGCCACACGGCCGAAAAAAGCAGATCGTAATACATTCGCGGATTATGCAGGCAAAGCTGGTTTAAATGATGTGGCACGGTAAATACAATATGAAAGTGTTTGGTCGGCAAGGTATTATGCGCCAAATCATCGATCCAGAAAGCTTGTTTGGCTGCCTGGCATTTGGGGCAATGTCGGTCGCCACAGCTGTTGTAGCTATTTCGAACGGTGCCGCAACTATCGCAAGCCTCTTGGTGTCCGCCCAGGGCAGCCGTGCGGCAATTTACAATGCTGTTAAGTACTTTAACCTGCCGTACATTCAGTTTATCCGAACCAGAGAGTTGATTGCCAAACAGCCTAACCACATCGGCCAGTTCAAGCTTTGTCCTCATTCCTTCGGAAATTATAAAGCCTGTCGAGAGGGCTGTGAGCTTTTATTAACGGGCATTGAGCCACATGCAGGTAAATCATGGTGGTGATAATGCTGGCATGGCCAAGCAGTTCCTTGAGGGTAACAATATTCAGACCCTGTTCCAGCAGATGGGTGGCGTAGGAATGCCGCAGCGAATGCAGGCTAACCTCTTTGGTAATGGAAGTCTTCTTGAGCGATTCGCGCATCACCCACGAAAGCCCTTTCACGCTGTAACGGCCATCAGGTTCTTTGCCATTGAACAGCCATATGTAAGGATTTTCGGCTGCAAGGTATTTTTTTAGCCCGATTGCCATGCTGTCGGCCAATGGGACAATACGGTCCTTCTTGAATTTACTTTGCCTGATATGGATGGTTTTTCGCCCGAAGTCAACATCGGATATTTTCAGATTGATAACTTCCTGTCCGCGAAGCCCTGCCGAATAGATAAGTGTTAACACGATTCGGTGTTTAAGCAGGGTTGGGGCAGCAAACAGATCTTTGAGTTCCTGATGGTTGAGTATAACCGGAAGTTTGGTTTCCTTTTTAAGCGAAGGCAGGGCGATGGCATTTTTATTCATTCCCATCAGGCGGAAGTAGTAGCGCAGTCCATACACCATGTGCTTAAAACTGCTACGCGATGGCGACTTTGGATCACGCGCCAGACCAACCAGGTATTCGTTGATTTCCTCCGGGTCTATGTGCTCGGGTAGTTGGCCAAAATGAATCACACACAAAGCAATGCGTCGGATATAATTATTTAATGTACTTTTACTTTGTCCACGCAAAGTAACCTGTTGATCCATTTTACGGACAACGCTTTCGAATTCAGGAACAAGCGCAATGGCTTGTTCAACAATGGTAAAACCCGATTTTTTTCTCATAATCTGTTCGTTTTTTAGTTATTAATTTCAGATTATAAGGAAAATCGGGTACTTTTGTTTACGCTATCCCACGAATGTGGGATTTAGTTCAACAAACGCTATAGCAAATGCGGGT
>JAVHPO010000196.1:0-3340 GCA_036170635.1 Prolixibacteraceae bacterium
TGGTCAGGTTGGGAACCTTGTCGTTCCACAAATAATAATCGTGCATGCTGGACCAAACGAAGGTATTTACCTCCGAAGCATTGGGAATTACCACAGGCGGTGTCACTATCGGAGGATCGACTGGTGTAGGCAGAACTGCCTCTTTCCTGCATTGGGTCAAGGTAGCCAATACTACTATTAAACCGAGCATTAAGCCACTTATTCTAATTGTCTTCATTTGATTCAGTTTTTTACTTAAACGACAAAAATACGATATTAAAGAAACAGCCGCTGCTGTTGACGGAAATTTTAATCCCCGTTAAGGCAATTTCAGGATATTTAACTCTTTTTACTACAAATTTCGTGCCGCTGTAACTTTTGACTAACTTAATCGTCTTATTCCCAAAACGGATAACCTGACAATGACTGTTGCCGAATATAACCGGGCTGTCGACGACTGGGCGGATGCTTTGTACCGCTATACCCTGAAGAATTTGGGGCATGCCATGTCTGCACAGGACATTGTACAGGATTGTTATGAAAAGCTTTGGATCCACAGGGAGCAGGTTGATCCGCTCAAAGTAAAATCATGGCTCTTTACGACTGCTCATCACACCATGGTCGACAATATCCGGAAACGGAAAAACGAGACACTTGTCGAATCAAAAAAGTTGCCTGACAGGGCGGAAGAGCAAGGATACAGCGACCTGCAGGAGTTGATGCACCAGGCTGTAGACAAACTGACAGAGGTCCAGAAGTCTGTCCTCCTTCTGCGCGATTACGAAGGATATTCCTACCGGGAGATCGGTGAAATCACAGGGCTCTCCGAAGCCCAGGTTAAAGTTTACATCTACCGTGCCAGGATTTTCCTGAAAGATTACATCGGTACCATTGACGCACTCTTATGAAAATTACCAGAGACAACTACGAAAGCTGGTTCCTTGATTACCTCGAAGGAAATCTCGAACCGGAAGAGATGGCGATGGTGCGTCTCTTCAAAAATGAGCATCCTGATTTGGCGGATGAACAAGAAGAATTCTCACCATTTTTAAAAGCAGATTCAGACCTGGTTTATCCGGGCAAGCATCTCCTCAAGAAAGAGGTATATGATGATCCGGTCCATTTTGGGCAATCAGCCATCGCTGCCATGGAAGGTGAAATGAGCGAAGAAGAGCTGCGCCAATTCCAAAACTGGGTCGACAAAAATCCCGACCGGCAGAAATTTGTGAAAGAATTTGAACAGTGCAGGCTCGTTCCCGACAAGGAGATAACCTTCCCCGGAAAGAACCAACTGAAAAAAAAGACGATATGGATGACAGGATGGATGCAGGCGGCGGCTGTCGCGGCTATCGCCTTGCTGGCACTTCTCACCTTCATCCCGGAATCAAGAAAAACCCGATCCACTTCAATTCAAACTGCGGAAACAACGCTCCCAAAGAGGCGCGACAAAGTGCCGGAGGCGGAAGCGGCCGGAAACAAATCCCTTCCTGTGCAGCCGGAAAAAAAGCAAAAGAAAGTGCAGGAAACTGCAAAACCGGTATTGAAAAAGCAAGAAGTGAAGGTTGAAGATTTGGGAACACTGGAACCACGGTATGCTGAAACCATTCAAAAAATGGAACCGAGATCCGGCAAACTTGAACCACCCCCACCGATGTTTGTCGACCTTATAACCATTCTGGAACAAAAAGCTTTGTACGCGGCCTCTATGGAAATGCCCCTGTCAGAATATCTTAAAGACAAATATCAGGAGTTGAAAACCAACGATCCCACTGAGTTTATTACCCGTGAGGAGTTTACCATAGCCGGACTGCACCTCTTCTCCAGACTACCCGGGAAACGCCTGACAGGAAGAAAAGGGAGCGACGGCCGCCTGAAGACTATCTCGTTTCACACCCAACTGCTGGCCTTTTCTATCCCTGTGAACAGGTAGCTGTAACTTTTTGATGGGGGTTCACGTCTCAAGGAAAAACGACGGAGAGACGGAGGGACTGGGACGACGGGGAAGATGAGACCGGTCCCTGAGAGAAGCCGAGGGGGAGAAGGGGAGAAGGGGCGAAGTCAAGCAAAAGCACCCGGTCCCTGAGCGAAGTCGAATGGCAAACATTTCCCTTCGACAGGCTCAGGGACCGGAAACAAAAAAAACATATAAACTTTAAAAATAATTGAAATTCTATGAAAACAATTTCTCTATTACTTATTCTTTCGCTGGCATTCGGGGTGAATTCCCGGGGGGCACAGGATACGGTGCGGGTCAATGTACTTGGCAAAAATATGGTAACTGTTATTGAAAACGGATCCAAAACCGATGTGAAAATTGGCGACAGTACCGTCAAAATCACCGAAGGGGCTAATGACTC
This sequence comes from Prolixibacteraceae bacterium, assembly GCA_036170635.1. Classification (GTDB taxonomy): domain Bacteria; phylum Bacteroidota; class Bacteroidia; order Bacteroidales; family Prolixibacteraceae; genus CAINVV01. Next base: position 2,337 of record JAVHPO010000196.1, read on the forward strand.
TGTCAAGATTCGCGTTGGTCGCAAGACGATGGTGGTCACCGATGGCAAACATGGCGCCAAAGTTGACTTTGACCAACTGGATGACCAGGGTTTCAAAAAATGGACTGGCCATTCACCAAAATTCAAAGGACACTGGTCTTATCTTGAAATGGGAGTCAATACCTTCGCTAATGTTAATTATGCCGGATATGCCATCCCTGGCTTTTCCTCTTACCGTGGCTCCAACTACCTGGACATCAACCACAACAAATCGCTGGAGGTAAACATCAATCTATTGAAATACAGCATCGGACTTCAAACAAATCACAGGGACATTGGCCTTGTAACCGGTTTGGGGTTAAATTTCAACGACTACCGCTTCAGCAATTCTTTCACGATCAGAAATGTAGATGGATATATCGTACCCATTCCCATCAGTGACCCTAATCTTAAGAAATCAAAATTATCAACCGGATACCTGACTGTTCCGCTCCTGTTGGAATTTCATGTACCAAACGGTTCCGGTCTGTGGATTTCGATGGGCGTTATAGGTGGATTAAAAATGGGATCGCACACCAAAGTGGAGATCAACGGCACCAAAAACAAGGACCACAACGACTTCAACATCAATCCTTTCAGGGGAGGTTCTACCGTAAGGCTGGGCTATAAGGGGTTCAATATTTACGGCACCTACTACTTTACACCTTTCTTCAAAGACGGCAGAGGTCCGGTGATGGATCCGATTACCATTGGAATTGGGTTGCTGAACTGGTAAGCTTCCCTGCTCCTCCCCCTCGTTTGCAACGAGGGGTTAATGACTCGTCGTTTTTAACGATAATGCTGTAAGCTTTCTGGTTTTGTTTGGGTTCGTGTTCATCTTTTATGGAGTTGATTTAAATATAAAAGGTGCAGCAGGTTCATTGTTGATGTTTAACCGTGCAATGCAGTGGTAATTTGGAAGATTTACAACTTCGTGGCGGGTAAAAGCGTGTTGCAGAAAGGGTTCAATTTTGGGATAATCATTG
>JAVHPO010000197.1:0-4222 GCA_036170635.1 Prolixibacteraceae bacterium
CAAATGTATACAATCCGAATTAAAAAATTGAATACAATGATATGTTTTACAACATGTTATCTGAAGCTAAAAAAAGGGAAGACCTTTCGATCTTCCCCCCAGAGATAATTATCTAAAAACTTATGAAAACACTTATCCACATTTGGAGGAGCCACAATCCTTGCAGATGAGGCAACCTTCCTGGTAAATTACATTGTCCGATCCGCATCCTTCGCATTTCGCATCCTCGCAGCTCGTACCATTTGGAATGTACTTTTTCAGTGCGCGAGCGACGCCGTTCTTCCAGGTATTGATAGATTCCACATCGAATTGAAGGCTGGTAATCAGCTCGACAATTTTCTGGATAGGCATGCTGTGCCTCAATACGCTGGAAATTAATTTGGCGTAGTTCCAGAAGATTGGATTGAACTTGAAGGATAATCCTTCGATGGTAGTCTTGTAGCCCCGGTTGTTCCTGTATTGGAAATCGTACCGCGAAACTCCGTTTTCATCCCTGTTTTTGATGATCCAACCATCGGTCACCGAGCGTGGAAGGAGAATCCCATCTTCATCATCGGCCAAACCGGTGAAGATTTCGTATGGTTTGCCGTCAATCAGGCCAATGAAGGCAATCCATTTTTCCTTGTTGTTTTGAAAGCGGACAATCTCTGCTTCCAGCACTTCAGGACGTTTGGTCGGGAACACTCCCTCTTTCTTCTTGTCTTTGGTAGAAAGTAATACGCCTGATCTGGATCCTTCGCGGTAGACAGTTACTCCTTTGCAGCCACTTTCCCATGCGGAAAAGAATAACTTTCCTACCAACTCTTCGGTAGCTTCTTCCGGTAAGTTAATGGTTACCGAAATGGAGTGGTCCACCCATTTTTGAATCTGGCCCTGCATTCTGACCTTTGCCATCCAGTCGATATCGTTGGAGGTCGCTTTGGCATAAGGGGATTTGTTGACCAGCTCATCAATCTCATCGTTGCTGTATTTCTTGTTGGTCTTGTACCCTTTGGTCTCCATCCAAACCTTGAATTTATGGTGGAAGATGATGTACTCTTCCCACGAATCGCCCATTTCATCAACGAAATCGATACGGGCCTCTTTGTCGTTCGGGTTTACTTTTCTTCTGCGTTTGTAGACGGGCATAAACACCGGTTCTATGCCGGAAGTGGTCTGCGTCATCAAACTGGTTGTCCCGGTAGGGGCGATTGTGAGCAGGGCGATATTTCTGCGGCCATATTTGGCCATCTCATCGTAAAGCTCAGGATCGGCGATGGCAAGACGTTTGATGTAAGGGTTGTTTAGCTCTTTCTTCGTTTCGTAGATTGGGAATGCACCTCTCTCCCTGGCCAAATGAACGGATCCACGGTAGGCCTCGATTGCTACGATTTTGTGTACCTCGACAGAGAAGTCGATGGCATTTTCCGAACCGTATTGAAGTCCCAGGGCCGCGAGCATATCCCCTTCGGCGGTGATTCCAATTCCTGTTCTGCGTCCGTTAACAGCTTTCTCCTTGATTTTTTCCCACAAGTTCAATTCAACCTGTTTGATTTCGTCCAACTCAGGGTCGGCAACGATTTTGTCGTAGATGGCGTCAATTTTCTCGAGTTCAAGATCGATGATATCATCCATGATTCGCTGGGAAAGTCTTACGTGTGAACGGAAGAGCGGGAAATTGAATTTTGCCTGTTCTGTAAATGGGTGATCCACATAAGAGTACAGGTTGATGGCAATCAGGCGGCAGCTGTCGTACGGACAGAGTGGAATTTCACCGCATGGATTGGTCGAGACAGTTCCATATCCCAGATCTGCATAGCAATCAGGTACCGATTCGCGGATAACCGTATCCCAGAAAAGGATACCCGGTTCTGCCGATTTCCATGCGTTGAATACGATCTTTTGCCATAGGCTCGTCGCGTCTGTATCTTTGGTATAGACCGGCTCGTCGCTGTTGATCGGATATTTTTGGTGGTAGGTCGTCGCATTGCGCACAGCCTTCATAAATTCGTCGTCTATTTTCACTGAGACATTGGCGCCTGTGACTTTGCCTTCATCCATTTTCGCGTCGATGAACTGCTCAGAATCCGGGTGTTTGATGGATACCGAGAGCATCAGGGCCCCGCGGCGGCCATCCTGGGCAACCTCTCTGGTGGAGTTGGAGAAACGTTCCATAAAAGGAACAATTCCTGTTGATGTGAGCGCCGAATTCTTAACAGGAGAGCCTTTCGGACGGATGTGTGAAAGATCATGTCCTACGCCGCCCCGTCTTTTCATCAGCTGAACCTGTTCCTGATCCACCATCATGATTCCACCGTAAGAATCGGCGCCATTTCCAACCACAAAACAGTTGGAAAGCGATCCGGTTTGGAAATCATTTCCGATACCGGTCATAGGTCCACCCTGAGGAACGATGTATTTAAAGCCTTCGAACAATTCAAAAAGCTCTTTCTCCGATAGGGGATTTGGGTACTTTTTCTCAATTCGGGCAATCTCTGACGACAATCTGTGGTGAAGGTCGTCAGGCGTAAGTTCAAAAAGATTGCCGTAGGAGTCTTTCAAAGCATATTTGTTGACCCATACCCGGGCAGCTAATTCATCACCCTGAAAATATTTCAGGGAAGCCTCAAAAGCCTCTTCGTTTGAATATGTTTTTGGGGAGGTATCTTTTTTCATTGCGGAAACATCTTTTAATTCCATAGTTAGAGGATTCGTCGGATTAATATCAAGGATTTTCAGTCGGTAAACGTTCAATCGGAAAGTCGAACTTCCTTAGGTAAAGATAGGACAAAAGTCATTTTTTTGGATAGTTAATTTCCTGTTTAGAAAAAAAAGTTATCAACTTTAATGTGTTAATATACACATATACAGCACAATATGAAAATATTCATCTCAAAAAGTTGACAAAAAAGAATTTTTCGTGATTTTTCGAATTAAAAAAACACAAGCAATAAGGAGGGGAAATCTTACTTTTCGAAGAAATAACGGATAATTTGTTCGGTGGCTCCGCGGTTACTTTCAACGTATTGCGAGGCAAGAAGGCTCTCATCGGCCAACCTTTTGGGATCGGTCAGATAGCTTTCGAAGAGTTTGTTCAACTCTTCATAATTGGAAACAGAATGGGCTGCTCCCAACTGAATCAGCTCAACGGCTTCGTGAAATTTATAGTAATCGGGTCCGAAAACGACGGGCATTCCATAAACGGCAGGTTCCAATATGCTGTGAATTCCGGTTGTGAATCCTCCTCCGATAAAGGCAATCTTTGCATACCGGTATACAGATACCAGATAACCGTATCCATCAACTATCAATACATCAGCTGATGCAAGTTGTTCGGGTGTGGAAGCTGAAGAATAAAGCACGTAGGAACCCGTCAGTACAGAGGTAATCCGATCCAGGGAACTTTCATTGACCTCGTGGGGAGCGACAACAAATTTGACTTTGTGGGTACATTCATTGACATAATTCAAAAATATTACCTCATCTTCCGGCCAGGTGCTTCCGGCTACTATTACGAGATTTCCTGCACAAAATTGTTCAAGTTTCGGTAAAACAGAGGCTGCTTCGGCTATTTGAGCAACGCGGTCCAGTCGGGTGTCACCACAGATGGTAACATTATCAAATCCAAACTTATGCAAGGTGTCGAACGAACTTTGGTTTTGAACAAACAGATGGGTGTATGCTTTCAATGCTTTTCTGAACCATATTCCCCATGGCCGGAAAAAGAATTGTGAAGGACGGAAAAGAGCCGAAAAAATATAGGTGGGAATCTCTCTCTGCTTGAGTTCAGTCAGGAAATTGAACCAAAACTCGTATTTGACGAAGAATGCTTTGTCAGGTTGCACCAGGTCCAGAAATTTGGATGCATTTCGGGGAGTATCCAGTGGGAGGTAGTAGACATAATCGGCAAGTGGGTAGTCCTTTTTCAGTTCGTAACCCGAGGGAGAAAAAAAGGTGAGCAGGATCCTGTATTCCGGAAATCTTTTTTTGACCCCTTCAATAACTGGCCTGGCTTGCTCAAATTCGCCAAGTGAGGAGACATGAAACCACAGCAGATGGTCGCCAGGAACTACCTCTTTTTTAATTTTTTCAAAAAGATTTTTCCTGCCGGACAGCCATTTTTTTGCCTTTGGGTTCCTAAAAGAGACCACCCAGATCAAAAATTGGTAAAAACGAATCCCTGTATTGTAAAGAAAATGCATCATTGTCATACCCGGATAATTCGGTCTGTTATCCTGAAAAT
>JAVHPO010000197.1:4322-16065 GCA_036170635.1 Prolixibacteraceae bacterium
AAATCCTTCATCATCCAAAAGATCCGGTCCATTGGCTGCTGCTACGGCCAACTGGTCGCACCTTTCGTTGCCGGGAATCGCTGCATGGCCTTTTACCCAAACAAATTTCACGGAATGAATTTGATATGTTTCGTAAAATCGCATCCAGAGATCGCTATTTTTCTTTCCCTTAAACCGGATTCTTATCCAGTTGAGCAACCATCCTTTTTCGACCGAATCAACTACGTATCTCGAATCGGTGTAAACAGTCACACGGCTGTTCTTCTGTTTCAGGGCCTCCAGACCGGCAATAACGGCCATCAGTTCCATTCGGTTGTTGGTTGTCAGCCGATAACCGGCAGAAAGCTCTTTCTTGTGATGTCCGTAAAGAAGAAGTGTGCCGTACCCGCCGGGGCCGGGATTACCCAATGAGGAACCGTCCGTGTACATAATTATAGATGGAGACAGTTCTTCGCTTTTCATGGTCTACAATCAGAAGTAGATTACCTGTTTGCTATTCGATAATGGTCATCTCATCCACCAGGTGCTTTGCTCCCGCATATTTATCAATGATCCACAAAACGAAACGAATGTCTACATTGATACATTTTTGAATATCGGCTTCATAGGCGATATCACCGCTCATTGCTTCCCAGTTGCCGTCGAAAGCAATACCAATCAGTTCGCCATTGCCATTCATTACCGGGCTTCCAGAATTACCGCCGGTAATGTCGTTGTTGGAAGTGAAGCAGGTGTGAAGTGTTCCGTCCTGGTCGGCATATCTGCCATAGTCGTTGGCATGGTAGAGGTCGATCAAATGCTGTGGAAAGTCAAAATCAGCATCCCCGGCTACTCCCTTTTCGGCATAACCTTTCAGTGTTGTGAAATAGTTGTAGTGCACTCCGTCCCTGGGATTGTAATCGCCCACTTTCCCGTATGTCAGACGCATGGTCGAGTTGGCATCAGGATAGAGGCTTTTCTCCTTGTTCATTTCGTTTAACCCCGCTACAAAAAGTTTTTTGTTGTTTTCCAGTCCGGCTGTCGATTTACGATTATCCTCCCCAACCACTTTGACTGCTTCCATGATTGAAAGCATCGCCTGGTAGACCGGATCTTTGTCCAGCGCTTTTTTGGATGGTTTGTCCAGAAAAGCCTCTAGTTTCTTCTGATCAGGGAATATGCTTTTCTTGAACATGTGAGCGGCAAAAGCAGAAAAATCGCCTTTGTATTTTTTTGATACTTCAGTCACGAAGGAGGGATGATATTTTGGTGCAACATTTTCGGCATACATCTTCGTCAGGGCGGCAGTAATTTTTTGATCAGTTTCAGCGTCGAAATCTTTGTAGAAATCTTCCAGTGAAGCTCTGACCTTATCCGCTGCAGCCTTGATTTTTACCGCATCGTTGCCTTTTAATTCATCGTACAACGAGCTGATACCCAGCGAAAATCGCAGAATCTCCGGACCACCCAACAGTGCTTCCCTGGTATATTCCATGGCAACCTTGTCATCGATAGATACATAAGATTTTGCAATGGTGCCCAGAACGTCACCGTATTTGGCCTTTCTTATCGGATCACTGTTAAGCCAGGTTGAAAAATCTTTCTCAACAGCCATTTTTTTGTCAATGACCTTCAATGCCGACAGGCCCATATTCTGACCGATGGAATATTTGTAATAGTTGGAACTACCTGCAAATTTAGATGCATACTGGATCCGGTTTTTGTCGCCTTTGGCCATGTAGTCACGAATGATATCCAGTTTGGCAGCCCTGGCTTTGATCCGGATATTATTCACGATGTCCATGGTATTTTTGAGTCCGTAGGAGGTGAGATAACGGTTGGTTCTGCCGGGGTAGCCCAGGATCATCGTATAATCGTTCATTTGCACCCCTTTGATCGAAATAGGCAGGTGGTATTTGGGATGATATGGCACGTTTTCTTTGGCATAATCAGCAGGACTTCCATCGGGAGCACAATAGATCCTGAACATGGAAAAGTCGCCGGTATGACGGGGCCACATCCAGTTGTCGGCCTCTCCCCCGAATTTTCCGACCGATTGAGGAGGTGTTCCGACCAATCGAATATCCCTGAAAGTTTCTGTAACGAAAAGGTAGTAGGTGTTGGCTTCGAACAGCGATCTGACTCTGGTCTCATATTTGGTTGAGCCTTTTGCCTCTTTTTCAATGGAAGAAATAGTGGATAGCATCTTCTGCATTTTGGAAGAGGCCGACATGGTATCTGAAATGCCTTTCAAAACGCGGTCGGTAACATCTTCCATACTTATCAGGAAGGTAACGCTCTTACCAGGATTTGCCAGCTCCTGATCACGGGTCTTGGCCCAGAATCCATCTTTCAGATAGTCGTGTTCGACAGAACTGTGTTTTTGTATCTCTCCGAATCCGCAATGGTGATTGGTAAGCAGCAATCCATCGGCAGATACAATTTCTGCCGTGCAGGAACCGCGATCCAATGCGACAACTGCATCTTTCAGACTTGAATGATTGATGCTGTATATCTGTTCAGCACTTAATTTTAAACCCATCGATTGCATTTTGTCGATGTTCAGCTTTCCCACCAATGAGGGAAGCCACATTCCTTCATCCCCTTTTACCTGAACTGAAATAAACAATATTAAGGCTAACAAGCCAGCGAAACTTTTTCTCATTATATAATTTTGATAAAGAAGTGATCTGGATACATGTAGTTCAACCCGGATGAAGTCGAAACTACTTCCTGAAATTCAATCGGTAAAATTAATTTTATTTAAACACAATTATGGATTTGTGAAATAGGAAAAGCGACCACCAATCAGTATTTTACAATTTCTTCTTACTTGATGACACCCAGTGATTTACCAACTTTCGTAAATGCTTTTACCGCCTTCTCCAGATGAGTCTGCGTGTGGGCGGCAGAGAGTTGGACCCTGATGCGTGCCTGCCCCTGCGCAACGACAGGATAATAGAATCCAATCACATAGATTCCTTCGTCCAGCAATCGGGCGGCAAAATCCTGAGAAAGTTTCGCATCATACAGCATTACTGCACAAATAGCTGATTTGCTTGGTTTGATATCGAATCCCGCAGCCAGCATCTCTGACATGAAATATCGGGTGTTCTGATGAAGTTTATCCTGAAGTTCGGAGGTCTCGGCCATCATCGCAAACATTTTTATGCCGGCATTGACCACTGCCGGGGGAAGGGAGTTGGAAAAGAGATAGGGCCTCGACCGTTGTCTAAGCAATTCGATCACCTCTTTTCTGCCAGTGGTAAAGCCCCCAAGGGCGCCGCCAAATGCTTTGCCCAGGGTTCCGGTAATGATATCGACCTCACCGCGAATGTTAAATAATTCTGTTACCCCACGTCCTGTATTTCCTACAACGCCAGCAGAATGACATTCGTCCACCATTATTAAAGCATCGTATTTTTTCGCCAAAATATTGATTTGGTCCAGAGGCGCGACATTCCCATCCATCGAGAAAACCCCATCCGTGACGATTATTTTGAATCTAGCATCTTTGGCAAGAATAAGCTGAGCCTCCAGATCGTGCATATCAGCGTTGTTGTACCTGAATCTTTTCGCTTTGCACAAACGCACGCCATCGATGATGGAAGCATGGTTCAGTGAGTCAGAAATAATGGCATCCTCCTCCGAAAAAAGAGGTTCGAAAATTCCACCGTTGGCGTCGAAGCATGCGGCATAGAGGATGGTATCTTCGGTTCCAAAAAAATCGGCAATTTTTTGCTCAAGGGTCTTGTGCAGATCGGTGGTTCCGCAAATAAACCGAACGGATGACATGCCATAACCGTGCGATTTCAACGCATCTGTGGCTGCCTGTATCAGCGCAGGGTTGTTGGAAAGTCCGAGATAATTGTTTGCACAGAAATTCAAAACTTCTTTTCCTGAAGACAACCGGATTACTGCATCTTGCGGTGAGACAATCAAACGCTCATTTTTATAGAGTCCTGCTTCACGGATGGATTGAAGTTCGTTTTGGAGGTGCTCTTTCATCTTTCCATACATAACTGAATGTTTTTTAATGAATTCAAGAATTTGATCCTAAAATTGAAGATCTTAACACAAAATTATGCTATTTTTATGAAGGCTTTCAATACTTTCCTCATGTTTTGCGTAAGGTGATAAGATTTCGGCAGACAGAAGGTGGAAGAACCATTGGATTAGTCGGGCTTTCTGAATAAATATAAAGATAATCAATAGCTGATGAAGAAGAAAAATAGATTTTTGCCCTGGATTATCGTCCTGGGATTGGCCGTAATAGTTCTATTGGTCATTGGTAAAAAAAGAGGCTGGTTCGGGAAGGATCAAACCTTAAAGGTATCTACTGAGAAGGTCGAGATCCGGGATATTACCGAGATCATCACCGCCAACGGGAAACTAAAACCGCTGAAAGAGGTGAAAATCAGTCCGGAGGTACCAGGCGAGATCATTGAACTTCCCGTTAAGGAGGGCGAAAAAGTCAAAAAGGGCGATTTGCTGGTGGTGATAAAACCAGATATCTATCAATCCAGCCTTAGCAGGATTGAGGCTTCCCTCAATACCCAAAAGGCAAGATTGGCACAGGCGGAAGCGCAACTGATCGAGAGAGAACTCAATTATCAAAGGGCTAAACAGCTGCTCGAAAAAAAGACCATCCCCAAATCTGAATTTGAAACCGTTGAGGCAGCATGGAAAGTGGCTATCTCGGAAGTGCAGGCCGCCCGATATTCTGTCAAAAGTGCGGAGTCAAGCGTCAAAGAAGCCAATGAAAATCTGACAAAAACAAAAATTTTCTCACCAATCGATGGTACTGTCTCCAAATTAAACGTCGAAAAAGGGGAGAAGGTGGTAGGGACCAACCAGTTTGCTGGTACCGAACTGATGACTGTAGCTGATTTGAATACCATGGAGGTGAAAGTGGAAGTCAATGAGAACGATATTGTCAAGGTGCAAAAATTGGACACGGCGAACATCGAAATTGATGCCTATCTCAAACGGAAATTCAAGGGGATAGTCACGGAGATTGCCAGTTCCGCCAATGTCACAGGAACGACGGTAGATCAGGTAACCAATTTTAACGTCAAAATAGTGTTGCTGGCAAAATCTTACCAGGATCTTATTGAAAAGGATACCCTGAAGTATCCGTTTCTGCCGGGAATGTCTGCAACCGTGGAGATATTGACAGATACCCGCAAAGGAATTATCTCAGTTCCGATCCAGGCAGTTACCACCCGTGGCGACGATGGCACCATCAAGAAGGCAAGCGAGCAAATGGAGAAGGTGGGAGCAACTGATACAAACGCAAAAGAAATTGCGCCGAAAGAACCCGAACAACATGAAGTTGTGTTCGTGATAAAAAATAATCTTGCCTGGAAGAAGCGGGTTAAAACCGGTATTCAGGATAATACAAGAATTGAAATTTTAGAGGGTCTGTCGGTGGGAGATGAGGTGATCGTAGCGCCCTACGGATTAATTTCAAAAACATTGAAAGATTCGACCGCTATTCAAATTGTAAAGATTGAAGATCTCTACCAGGTCAAGAAATAGAAATTTATCTCAATACTTTTAAGGAATGCATGACAAGCTCATGCATTTTTTTTGGTCAGTTTTGTAATTTATATTTGGTTTAAATAGACATAGCGTTTAACAATAATTGACAGTATTTGAAAGTCATTGTGATGTATATAAGCCTCGTTTTGGTTCATTAAAATGTTGAGATTTTTGATAGAATTATAACATAAAATGCATGTTGATAGCTTCATTGAACAGTGCGATTTCCCCTTAATTATAATCCCATACCTGTAGATTAAAGGAATTTTTCATTTTGAATTGTTATAAATAGAGTTTTCGAGTTATTTTTAACCGGTTAATTTATAGTTGTTTATCATAAAAGCAGGCGTTTAACGTAATATTTCGAAGGTTACGATTTTACGATTGTTGGTATTAACAATGAGGTTAGATATTTCCCTTAGATATTGAACTTATGTTGTGTCCAAAATTAAGAAGGTCGGCCCATCTGATCTTTTCTATTATTCTTGCCTTTTGCCGGATTGGAAACAATACCTGCAAACGACATTTTTTTCTGGTGATTTCTCCAGAAAAAGTCGTGTTCCTCCTGGTCAAATTTGGTTTTATTGTCACTCCATTTTTTTTACTTTCGGTTTCAGTTCAGGATTCTTTTGCAGGCAAATTTGATTCCTATCCTCATGAACTATACCGTAATTTAAATAATACCTTTCCGGGGGATGCAGCGAATTCCTTGTTGCTGACTTTGACCCCAACAAATGTCACATGTTTCGGAGGGAACAACGGGTCCATAGCCTCCAATCTTTCAGGTGGCTCAGGAGGGACTGTTAACTATACCCTTACTCCGGGATCGGTAACAAACACGACCGGAGTATTTCCCAATCTTATCGCAGGTGCATATTCTGTTCTGGCTGATGATGGCGGAACTACAGTGAGTGCATCCGTCAATGTTACCGAACCACCTGTGACAACATTACCCTCCATTACTTTGGGAGCTTTCCCTCTCAATTGTCCTGGGGTACCAAATTTTTTGCTGAACTACATTTCGACCAGCGGAACCACGATATCTTACAGTCTGTCTGCAGGAGTGCCTGCAATGCCGGGTTTTGTACCTTTAGTGAATGCAGCACTGGGTGCAAGCCCGTTGACCATTTCGCTGCCGGCGGGTGTTATCAAGGGAAGCTATCAATTCATTTTAACTGTAAAAAATGCAACTGGTTGTACATCAACGGCGCAAACTTTCAGTGTGAATTTTGATGACACTACTAAGCCAATTTTTACGGCCCCAAATGATATAACCATTTTCAATGACCCTACCGGTAACATTAATGTTTCACCTGTAGTTACCGGGAATGTGGTTATACTCTCAGATAACTGCACTGCCACATCCAGTTTAATCACAACCTATTCAGACGGCGCTGCTGTTCCGATTGGGGCCGGCTGCAATTTGCCCTATACCATTACCCGTACGTGGAAGGTTACTGATGCTGCCGGTAATTTTGAAGTTAAAACACAGCTTATAACGGTAAAGGATAATATTAAACCAAATCTGACCACTCCCCCTGATCTGACTCTTAGTTGTGAACAGAGTATCTTGCCAGCTTCGACGGGTACGGCTGCTGCCACCGATAACTGTAGCCCAACGACTATAACCTTTGTTGATAATGTATTAAGCGGAACTTGTAGCGGTAACAATACCATCTCACGAACTTGGACAGCCACCGATTGCAGTGGAAATGCCACATCCGGAATCCAGACAATTATTGTAACCGATAATACCAAACCAGTTGCAACTGTACCTAATTTATCGGTTGGTTGTCCGGCAGATATTCCAGTCGCCTATGCAACTTTGGCTCAGTTCATTACAGCAGGAGGAACAGCAACTGACAATTGCGGAGCTTTGTCCTTAATCCTTTTTAGTGAAATAGCCAACGGATTGGCAGGGAAGCCTGGTTATTGTCCGACAAGCGTTACACGCGTTTACAGAATTTCGGATCCTTGCGGAAACTATACTGACGTTGTTCAAACTATTTCAGTATTGGAGGAATGTGGTTGTTCCAAATGTGTTACCGGTACGAATTTCCATTTGGTGGATTTTCTTGGACAACCAAATGGTTCGGTAGAATTTGACGATCAAAAGAGAAATGGTGCCTGTTGTGCAGATGCGAATTGTATCTCTTTTAATGTCAGGCTGGATCCGAATGCCATTGGTGTCGAAATACTTGTTGAGGGGGCAACGCCATCTCCACAGGATTGGAGAATTGATTGTACAAATGTTACAATCACCGGAAACACAATATGTATGCCAACGGGTTCATATCACCTGTTTACCTATTGCAAGCCGGGTGCAAACAAAAATGAATTTAGTTTTCGTTCGATTCCTGGCGTAATTGTTCCTGGAAATATAACAACAAGGGTCGATTGTAACAGTCAGATAACTGCAACAGGGATTCAAAGCAACCCCGTTTGGAACAGTATCTCTCCTGGTGTCAAAGGTCAATACAACTCATATCTTTCAAGTACAACTGTCACCAATCCTTTCTTTGTTGCTGATGTAAATTCTCCTCCTGTTATTCAATATGAGATATGTGGAAACGTTGGCACAACAATTTGTAATGCCCTTGGCACAGATTGTGCCATTGCTACAGTTTACGTCAAACAAAAGATAGATTTGGTTTGGAATACCAACCCTTCCCTCGTTTGTCTGGGCAATATGCCCACCCTTACGGCAAACATATCCCCTGCCGGAAGTTATTCTTACAACTGGTACAATGGACATGGTGCTACTGGGGCAGCAATATACAGTGGTTCAGCGAGTTATAAGCCATCAGTTGTAGGACCATACTCCCTAAAAGTGACAGATATTCTTAGCGGAGGTGCCTGTAATACGGCCGTATTTGATTTCGATGTAGCCGTTGACAATGTGGGTCCCACCCTACTTGCCCCACCACTACCCTTGTCTATTCAATGTGGTGATCCTTTGGCAAATCAACAAATTACAAATTGGCTGGCAAGCGCTTCTGCCACTTATACCAAACCCGATGGCACTGTAGTAAATGTTGTTCCAACCAATAATTATAGCGGTATTACAATGGCCTGTAATTCTAGTGCAGACGTAACATTTTCAGCTTCAGATCAGTGCGGGAATGTAAGCAGCGTTACCTCAAAAATTAATGTCATTGACACTCAGCCACCCGTATTTACCTCTTCTCCTGCCAACCTTACAGTAAATACCGATGCAGGGAAATGTTATGCTTCCAGCGTCATTCTTGGAGTGCCATCCGCGACAGATGTTTGTTCAAGTGTGACCATCACAAACAATGCACCAGCTCAGTTGCCTGCTGGTGCAAGTTTGGTTACCTGGACAGCCTCTGATGCTTGTGGCAACAAAACGACCTTTACCCAGACAGTAACAGTGCAAGACAATATCAGTCCTGTTATATCCTGTCCTGCCAATGTAACCCAGACTGCCCTAGCGGGAAATTGTTCATTATCCAATGTTACCATTCCTGCTCCGGTTACTTCGGATAATTGCGCAGTAGTAATCCAGAAATGGACAATGAGTGGCGCAACTGTAGGAAGTAGCCCGGCAACGGGTATCAACGATGTTAGCGGCCAAACATTTAATGTGGGTATCACAACAGTTAACTATACTGTAGTGGATGGTGCTGGGAATACGACCAGTTGCTCTTTCAACGTTTGGATCAAGGACTTGAACAAACCGGTTGTGACCTCCGGTTGTCCTGCGGATATAACCAAGATGAATGATCCTGGCATGTGTTCAGCAGTGCTGAGCATTCCCAAACTGGTTGTGACTGATCCATGTAACGAAGGATTTACCGTGAAGAACAGTTTTAACAACACAGACGACGCATCCGGTACTTATCCTGTTGGAGTAACTACTGTCAATTGGACCATCACAGACGCATCCGGGAATAGCACGCTCTGTGTACAGAAAATTACCATCAATGACAAAAGTCCAAATCTGTCGTGCCCGGCAAATATTACTGCAAATGCTGATTTTGAGAAGTCTTTTGCTTCCAATGTGGCCATTGCAGCTCCTGTTTATGGTGATGATTGTCCGGGCTTAACTCTTATCTGGAATATGACAGGTGCAACAACCGGGAGTTCGCCGATAACCGGAGTAAATATTTTTCCAACGCCATCGATTTTTAATCTTGGAATAACCACCATCCAATATACTGCCACAGATGCCAACGGGCACACCACAATTTGCACATTCACGGTAACTGTTTTGTCAAAACCCGATATTAACTGTCAGCCCGATATTACGAAGAATAACGACCCAGGCTTTTGCTCAGCGGCTTTAGATCCCGGATTTCCTGTTAAGTTATCGGGAGCGGATCCAATAACCTATACCTGGTCCATGACAGGTGCAACCCCTGCTTCGGGCACAGCATCCGGCACTGGAACAATCATACCAATTCCTTATACCTTTAATGTTGGTGTTACCACCATAACCTGGACGGCGACAAATGTTTCAGGATCGGATATGTGCAGTCAGAAAATTACTGTGGTTGACAAAGAGCCCCCGGTGTTAAATGCTCCAAGCCCTTCTAGTTTTTGTGTAGAGAATATTATTACGGCAGCCATGGTTTCAAGTGCGCTGAAAATTAATCCGGCTCCTGATTACTATCTTTTCAAAAGTGGGAGTACAGTACTTGATGTTAATCCTGCCACCTTCTCAGACAATTGTACCCCGGCAAATCAACTGGTTCTTCATTGGCAAATCGATTTCTCCTCCACTACACCGGCACCTTCCATTTCCGGCACCGGACAACCTTCGGCTTATCTGAGTGACATTGTATTCCCGGGCGATGGGATCACTTTTACGGATGTAACGCATACAATCACCTATTGGGTCATCGATTTGAACGGAAATGAATCTGTTCATAAAATGGTCCCAATCACCATACATCCCAGACCGGCAGTTTCCAATATCTGGGGCCCAGCTTTCAATGATTACGATGATACCATACAAACGAGCTAAAGTTATGAAAATGACATTACTAAAAGTAACTGAAAGCTATGCGTTTTTAAAAGGATGTGATAGCAAAACTTCTAAAAAATGGTCAAAAAGGCCAATTTCTATAATCAATTTTTATTCTCCCTTAATTATTTTTTTATGAAACAATTGATTCTTTTGATTTTGGTAACCGGGATGGTTGCCACTTCTGCTTTCGCTCAAACTGCTGTTACCGGATCTGCCCCACAACCAGTTTCCTGTGTGAATGATCCATTGCACCCAATCGCAGGTAAGCCCTACGACTATTCTGCTGTTCTTAATCCAACAGGTGGTTCCACCTACTGGTATGCAACCAAATCGACCACTTTTGTTACGGCAGGTGTAAGATCTGCAGTGGAGATTCTCGCAGATGGAACTACTATTATGTCCGGAGCTACCAACTATCGTACATTAGGATCAGGTGCCACTTCACCCAATGCAACAAATGTTATCTGGACATCAGCTGGTTTAAAAGGAATAGACGCCACTGCAAATCCGTTGTTTATGGTTTTGGAGTACAAAGGTCCAACCTGTTCCAACAACATGAAAGTCTATCAAATTTTACCGAAAAATGCTTTTACAGTCGACATTTTGAATCTTAAAAACACTGACAAATCACCATTGGCTTACGGTGCAACCGATACCCAGTGTTTTGCCGATATTGCATCTGCAAAATTTGTATCACCAAACATGGTCTATGATTATGGTGTGAACAAAATGTATTTTGAAGTAGTTGCAGCCAACTTTACAAAAGCTTTCACTCCTTCTTTTAAGCTATCAGGCTTGAAAACGGGACAATCAGCCTTAGTTGAATGGACAGTCGACAAGACTTTTGCTTCAGGTTTAACCGCTCTTGGTGCCGCTCAGAACGCTACAACAGCAACCCCGTTAAGCTTCGCCGGACAGGTCGTTAATACCACCGTTTCCAACACTACCCTTGGAGTTTCTATTTATGTTAGGGTGACAATTACCAATGGTCTTTACGAAGGCTTGACCGATGACGCTATCGCACTTGCTGTTGAAGCTGTCAATGATTCTGCTGAGCCCGACATCGACAATGCAACCTGTGCTGCACCAGCATCAACCTACGAAGATATTGCTACCCAAACGTTGAATATGCGTCCTACAGTTACCAGTGTTCCTGCAACCGGAGCATTCGTCACTCAGACATTGCCCTAGTAATTTATTTCATACTTAGCCCCGGATGATAATCTACTT
>JAVHPO010000198.1:0-3320 GCA_036170635.1 Prolixibacteraceae bacterium
AATGTCGGACAATACTTTGAAATACAACTATAATTTAACAATTTTGTACATTTAGAAACCGTTTAAAATTATTACACAGAGAAATTATTACTTTTGAATGAAACTAAAGATGGCTTTGAAATTATTGCCTGATCAATGAAATCCTTGAGAAATCCCCGAGTAGCACAGAGAGAAAAATCGCTTGCGATTTTTAAACTCAGTGAACTCAGTATTTTTCTCTGAAATTTATCCGAAGGCAAAATGTCTATATATACTAAATTCTCGATTATTTGAAAATTATTCTCTGTGTTAAAAATTTAAACAGTCTCTTAATAGGGAGACCGGAGAAAGGAAAAAGGGGACGGGAAAATTTAATAACACAAGCAAGGATGACGCTTATCAAGTCAATTTCAGGTATTAGGGGTACGATTGGTGGTTTACCGGGTGACGGATTAACTCCGATTGATGTGGTCAAATTTACCGCAGCCTATGCTGTCTGGGCCAAAGAGCGGCATGCTTCGGGTGCGAAGCTCAGGGTCGTTGTTGGGCGGGATGCACGCATCTCAGGATCGATGGTGAACAGTTTGGTGACAGCAACCTTATCAGGAATGGGAATTGATGTGACAGACATTGGTCTGGCAACCACACCAACTACTGAACTGGCAGTGACCGCCGAAAAGGCCCATGGTGGTATCATCCTAACTGCCAGCCACAACCCCAAACAGTGGAATGCCCTTAAATTGCTGAACGAGGATGGGGAATTTCTAAACGATGCGGAAGGGAAGAAAATTTTGGCCCTCGCGGAAGCCAACGAATTTATCTTTTCAAATGTTGAGGATCTTGGCACGATTGCACTTTCCGATTACGCTGATTACCATATCCGGAAAGTCTTGGAATTGAAGTTGGTGGATGTTGATGCCATTCGGAACGCAAAATTTTGTGTAGCCATCGATGCCGTCAATTCAGTTGGAGGGACCATTGTACCGCAATTGCTGAAAGCCCTCGGTGTAGCCCGGATTGTTGAGATCAATTGTGATCCTACCGGGAATTTTGCCCACCAGCCTGAACCGCTGCCGGAAAATCTGGTGGATACAGCCGCGCAGGTACTGAAAAATGGTGTAGATGTCTGTTTTGTGGTGGATCCTGATGTCGACAGACTGGCCATCATCAGCGAAGATGCGTCCATGTTCAACGAAGAGTACACCCTGGTGGCCGTTGCAGATTACATTCTGGCCCATACTCCCGGAAATACGGTTTCCAACCTCTCCTCCTCGAGGGCCTTGCTGGATATATCTGAAAAGTATGGTGTGAAATATACTCCATCTGCAGTAGGAGAAGTAAATGTAACAAAGGCCATGAAAGAGACCAACGCGGTGATAGGAGGCGAAGGCAACGGAGGCATCATCTATCCAGAAAGTCATTTTGGCCGCGATGCGCTGGTTGGTATCGGCCTCTTCCTGACCCATCTCGCCAAAAGCGGAGTGAAATGCTCAGAACTCAGGGCGCAATATCCCTCCTATTTTATGGCAAAGAAAAAAATTGAACTGGATGAGAGTATCAACCTCGAAACAGTTTTGATGAAGATAAAAGCCCAGTACCAATCCCAAAAAATCACAGATGTGGATGGTGTGCGCATTGATTTTGACCATGAATGGGTACATTTGCGCAAATCGAACACGGAACCTATCATACGAATCTATTCCGAAAGCAGCACAATTGAAAAGGCTAATACATTGGCTGACAATATTATAACCGAGGTAAAAAAAATAATCAATTAATTTTTCATTAATCTTGGTAAAAGAAAAACAGAGTATT
Source organism: Prolixibacteraceae bacterium (assembly GCA_036170635.1). Taxonomy (GTDB): domain Bacteria; phylum Bacteroidota; class Bacteroidia; order Bacteroidales; family Prolixibacteraceae; genus CAINVV01. The sequence continues at coordinate 1,795 of JAVHPO010000198.1, forward strand.
GATATTCTGATATATTTTTGCATTCGCATTTTAATTCAGTAAAAAACAATAATATGAAAGTTACAGTTGTAGGAGCAGGAAACGTAGGTGCCACATGTGCAGATGTACTGGCGTCGCGCGAAATAGTGAACGAAGTGATCCTTTTGGACATCAAAGAGGGAATCGCCGAAGGAAAAGCACTGGATATCTGGCAAAAAGCCCCGATCAATAGTTACGATACCAAAACCATTGGTGTTACCGGCGATTATTCGAAGACTGCTAATTCGGATGTTGTGGTAATCACCTCGGGACTTCCCCGTAAACCGGGTATGAGCAGGGATGACCTGATTCAGGTGAATGCCGGAATTGTCAAATCTGTAACCGAAAACATTGTAAAATATTCGCCCAATACCATTCTGGTAATCGTCTCCAACCCGCTTGACGTTATGACCTATCAGGCGCATGTTACATCAGGATTTCCGCGCGAGCGGGTTTTGGGTATGGCCGGTATCCTGGATACTGCCCGTTACCGTGCATTCCTTTCTGATGAATTGAATATTTCACAAAAGGAGATTACCGCCATGTTGTTGGGTGGTCACGGTGATACCATGGTCCCATTGACACGTTATACCACCGTTGGCGGTATACCGGTTACGGAACTGGTTTCGGAGGAGAGGCTTGAAGCCATCGTTCAACGTACCAAAGTAGGTGGCGGCGAGCTGGTAAAACTGATGGGAACATCCGCATGGTATGCACCGGGCGCAGCTGCAGCTCAGATGGTTGAGGCCATTGTTAAAGATCAGCGCAGAATCTTCCCTGTTTGTATTCAACTGAAAGGCGAGTACGGCATCGACAACTGCTATCTGGGTGTTCCGGTTGTTTTGGGCAAAAACGGAATCGAGAAGATCTTCGAACTTCAACTGAACGAAAAAGAGGCTGCCATGATGAAAGAGAGTGAAGGGCACGTCAGGGAGGTGATGAATGTGTTGGATGATTTGAATAAATAGTTCCTATAGCCTGAACATAAAAAATTTCCGTTGAAATTAGCGACGGTTTATATTTATTAGAATTATTGAACCCACTTCGGGGTTCCTGATCTTTGTCTATCATTTAGCCCCCGGTTTCACCGGGGGTTATTCATATTTAAGTCCTTCGGACTTTTTGATTTAAAAAACCTAACAAAAGGTTTCTGTTCAATCCTGAAGTATACAAAATTTAAGTCCTTCGGACTTTTTGATTTAAAAAACCCTGAAAAGGGTTTAATGTGAATAACCGTGGGTGGAACCCGCGGAAAATAAAACAAATGAAGCGGCAACCCCGAAGTGGGTTGAACAGTTTATATCATTTGAATAAAATTCGGACAGTTCCTAATTTCAACAGTCCCTTTTATGTTGGGATCCTTGCTCTACTAAGTCTAAAATTGGTCTTTCCCCTAGCAGGCTCTATAGTCCCAAAAAATAGTTTTGCAGGATGTAAGCAAAACATCCTGCAAAATATCCGATCAGGGCCGGCAGGCTTATCTTGCGCAAATACCAAAAGAAATTGAT
>JAVHPO010000199.1:0-15963 GCA_036170635.1 Prolixibacteraceae bacterium
TTCCATCGGCCTTATCGCTTCCGTAATTCAATCCCCAGTCGTGGTTGGCCCTGAATTTGATGCTGGCAGCAGTCAGGTGCATCACACCTTGCCAGATACGTTGGGTTGGACTGTAAGTCAAAGCTGTTTCATCGCCCCAACCCAGAGGAGTTGCATCACCGATGACACCCCATGCCGTCTTAACAGCGGTAAAGGTCATGGTAGTGGTGTTTGCGTTCAATTTATAGTAACCGGCAGGTGAAGAGATATTACCAGCGTTAGCATCTAGTTTACCAGCACCGCCGTCACCATAATTCGGACCGTTCCAGTTTGGTTGGGAGGCAAATTTCCAATCGTTGGAAGCATTGGCCATGTAGACATAACCTTCCAGTTTATCGGGGCCTGCTATAGTGCTGATTACCTGTGGCGATTTGTCTGGTGACCAGTCGGCCATGGTAGTACCGGGATAACTTGCTGCGACATAATTGCCTGGGATGTTCCATGTTTGAATATCGGCCAGAGTGGTAAACTGAATATCTGCACCATATGCTGTTCCAACACTGTTGGTAGCATAAGCACGTACGTGGTAGGTCGCAAATTTTTGGAGACCTGTGAGTGTGCTGACAAATGCCCCAAGTCCGGTACCGCCATCAATTATGGTTCCAGTGATGGTAGGATTGGCAGTCGTACCCCAGGCAAGACCTCTTGCTGTAACTGTTCCGCCGCCATCATAAGTGACAGCGCCACCAGAAACGGCCCCGGTTTTGCTAACGGCTGTAACATCTGTTGTGGTGACAACCGGCAAGTCTACCAGCGTCTTAAAAGAAACAACTGCACCATAACCTGTTCCAGCACTATTGGTAGCATATGCACGAACATAATAGGTTGTATTTCCCTTCAGACTTGCAAGTGCACTTGTAAAAGCGCCAGTACCTTTTGAATCTGAGGTCTTGGTATCTGCCACAGTAGGTGTAAGATTTGTACTACTGAAACATATACCGCGTGCAGTTACTTCTGCTCCTCCCGAAACCGTAACGTTTCCGCCACTAGCCGCTGCATTACCCGTGATTGCAGTTAATGCTGTTGTAGTCACGGTTGGAACGACCGGAAGAGTCGTAAAATTAACCTCTTCACCGTAAACAGTACCGCTGGCAGTTGTTGCATAAGCCCGGGCATAATACTTGGTGGCATAAGCCAGACCGGGCAAAGTAACATTAAAGGTTGCCGTGGTAGCTGTTCCGGCATACGCGACTTTTGTATTGGAGGTTGTCGGGGCCGGTGCGGTATTGTAGCAAATCCCCTTCTCAATTAAGCCTTCGCCTTGTGCAACAACAAATCCAACAACAGTAGCAGCATCAGATTTGATGTTCAGTGTCTGGGAGGTAGACATCGTTGCAGGTAACCTTACATTCGATGTTTCCTTGGTACATGCAGCGAAAACTATGGCTGCAATTACCATGATGCCCAATATTCTATTTAACGTTTTTCTTTTCATTTGAATCTATTTTATACGGTTCAATTGGTTGGAGTGAAAACTACCTTCATCGGCGTTGTTTCCAGGTATAGTTTGATGTTATACTTACCAGGAGCAACATCCTTGATATCCTGGCTATCTGTTTTGCCATCATTCTGGTACAATGCGTTCAGGTCATGGCCTGCAGGATTGTACGCGACATTTACAGCTGCCCAACTATTGTGAGTACGGAATTTGATGCCTCCTGCAGTAACTGTTTTTGTAATATTCCAGGTATGGTCAGTGAAATTATAGGCCATTTTGGTATCATTGTCCCAGCCACCTACTGCATCACCAATGATTCCAATGGTCACATCTGCGATGGTCATCTTCATCTTGCCGGTGTTGATATCGACGGTCATGTTATAACCCCCTGCATCCAGTTTGATGGCAGGGCCACCTTCTGTAAGGTCACAGGAAATTGCACCGGCTGCCAAAACGCCTCCATATTTTTTACCGTCATCGTTGTTGGTAAACTGGAAGGCAGTTCCGTCGGTATAGATCCATCCGGTGTATACCTTGTTGTCGGCTGCTGAAACAACACCCTGTAGTTTGGAGGCTACAGTGAATGACAGGGTCGGAGGACCATAAAGGGTCACATCGGCATTTTTAACAGGAGAGTTGTACACAAAAGATCCCGTTCCACTGCTTAAAGAGAGGACTGAGCGGATGCGGAAATCAATTGAGGAGACTTGATCGGCAGTGAATTTTTTCAATAAAATTCCATCAAGATCGCCAACACTTATCTTAAAGGAAAGACACTGTTTGTCACTCATGATCAAAATTGGATCTGCAAAATTGGTTCCCTTGGCGCACGCTTCCAGGTAATAGGTCACAGAAGCCTGGAATCCTGGATCTACGGCAGTTCCAACAAATTCAAGCATATTCACTCCATTTGTCCTTTTTAAAGTTAAATTGGGAACACTTGAAATTGTTGGTGCAATTGGGCTGTCCATCAAAACAGCTTTTGTTCCTTCTTTTTGGCAAGAAAACAAAAGTCCGATCAACCCAATGAAAGTTAGATATATAAATATTTTTTTATTCATTGTTTAAAAATTTAGAAGATTTATTAATAACCAGGATTTTGTTTCAAAGTTGGATTCGCTCCTAAATCGTTAGAAGGGATTGGATAGAGATCACGGTAGCTTTCAGTGGATGCACCTGCTGCAACTTTACCTTTCCAAGGCCACAAGTAAGCACCACCTGTAAATTTGGCATAACGGATAAGGTCTGTTCGGCGGGTACCTTCCCAATAAAGCTCACGTGAACGCTCATCAAGAATGAAATCCAGTGTAAGCTGCGCTGAAGTAATATTGCCGTTGGTGTTGCCATATGCTCTTGTGCGAATCGCATTAACATAACCCAGAGCCGTTGTGGCATTACCTGTTGAGCCACCTCTCAGCGTTGCTTCGGCATACATCAGGTAAACGTCGGCAAGGCGGAACATGGGGTAGTCGGTATCGACAAAGTCAGGATGCGCATGCGGAGCGGCAGCCCCTGTTGAAGTAAGGTTTGAATATTTCGTAATGGCATATCCGTCTGTAAACTGACCGATATCATTAATATCCAGCTTTTGACCATCGGTCCAGATCATGGCGCGTTTGTCGGCAGTGCCAGTTACATCGGGAAATTTGTTTACAAGGGCTTTTGTGGTACGGATACCACCCCAGCCGCCACCAACTCCAAATTTAGCGGGCGACATTGAACCGCCAATCTGGGCATGGATGAGATAGGTCATTCCACCATAAGATTGGGTGTGCTGACCATCGTTGGTAATGGGGAAAATCATCTCCGGACTGAGGTTATTGTCGGCAGTGAAGTTATTGGCATATTTTGCGTTCAGCGTATAACCAGCAGCGATCACTTTATTGCAATAAGTAACACACTCGGCATTTTTATCCTGACCAATATAAGTTTTGGCGTTCAGATAAAGTTTTGCCAACAGTGTCCATGCAGCAGCTTGATCGGCGCGGCCATATTCAAATTTCGGAGCTCCGAGAAGCGTCTCAATGGCCTTGAGTTCGGTTTCGATATAGGTGAACAATGCCGCGCGGGTAGTCTGCTTCGGGAAGAATGCCCCCGGAGAATCTGCCTCTGTAACAAACGGAGGATTTCCGAACAGGTCGATTGCATGAGAATAAGCCAGTGCACGAAGGAATCTTGCTTCTGCGGCATATTTCATGATATCTGCATCGGTACTGGCTGAAGTAGCCCGGATGAACTCGTTGCTAAGTGCGACTGTATACATGATACGTGAATATATGGCTGCAATAAACACATCATTGGGTGCCCAGGTTTGCCAGTGGAAGTCCTTGATTGAAGCATCATTCCATGCCATTACGGCCTCATCGGTAGATAATTCCTGAACATTCCAGTATTGACGGAGGTAATTGGAGAATCCTTCATCGATTCCGGCTATATCCGCCTGACCTGCAGGTCCTTGCTGGCCGCTAAGGGCAAATGTCGCATAAAGCTTTGCCAGTCCTTCCTTGTACGCCGCAGGAGTACTGTAAACCGTCAAAGACGTCACAATATTCGGGTCTTTCGGCGTAAGATTCAAGTCTTTGACGCAGGAAGTTACCATCAGTGCGGCAAAGAGTATAGCTATTGATTTAATTTTATAACTTTTCATGTCGTATTCTTAATAAAGTTAGAATGTAAGATTTACGCCAAGTACATAAACTCTCGGACGGGGATAAAAATTATTGTCGATACCACCATTTACCTCAGGATCAAGTCCTTTGTATTTGGTTATGATAAAGGCATTCTGTACCGTCAGGCTTAACCTTGCTCTGTAGAATTTCTCGAAATTATATCCGACACTCATGTTATCCATTCTAAAGAAAGAAGCATTCTCTACGTAAAAATCAGAGAAGTACTGGGTGTTGGTGAATTTAGCATTGTTGATCTGCTTGGGTATGTTGTTAAAAAAACCTGACTGATTGTATACGGTAGAATAAAGTGCTCCGGAAGCGACGTTGTTGTATGCATAGTTTCCGATGTTTGCCCTACCTGAGAAAGAGAAGTCGACTTGCTTATAGGCTAATCTTGAGCTAATTCCAATAGTATAATCGGGAGCAGGCTTCTTGTAATGATATTTGTTCAGGTTGTTGCTGGTAACAGTACCTCCGCTGCCTGTACGATCAACATAAAGACCTTCAATTGGCATTCCGTTGGATCCATAAACCTGCTGGAATACAAAGAAGGAGTTGGCAGGAAATCCGACACTCTGATTCTGAATGAAGTTACCAACGCCACCACCAATAAGACCAACATCTACACCCGGATAGTTCGGGTCATCGGTTTTGGTCAACTTGGTTATCCTGTTTTGATTGTATGCGACATTAAGTCCAAGATTCCAGTTCAAATCCTTGGATGCAATGACCTGACCATTCAGTGAAAGCTCAATACCCTTGTTTTCAAGGTTCCCGACGTTTGTTGTCAGGAAGTTTGAAAAGTTACTGCCGGCAGCAATCGGGATAAAGTTCAGCAAGTCTTTGGTCTCACGTTTGTAGGCATCGATTGATCCGGTAAGCCTGTTCTTCGCGAATCCGAAGTCCAGTCCGATGTTGTAAGTAGCTGTTTGCTCCCATTTAATGTTCGCATCATATGGATTCGGACGTAAGGTGTTGTAAAAGGTGTTGCCAAACTGATATTGGGCGGTAGCGGTACTTCCGCGATAAACAGGCAGATATGGGAAATCATTACCAATATCCTGCTGACCGGTGATACCCCAGCCCAATCTCAATTTTAAGTCAGACACTGCATTTACATTTTTGAGGAAAGACTCATCCTTGATTTTCCATGCAAGAGCAGCAGCAGGGAAGATACCCCATCTGTTTGCAGCTGAGAACCTGGAAGATCCGTCATCGCGAACGGTGAAAGTCAAAAGATAGCGTTCCATAAAGGTGTAATTCAAACGGCCGAAGAAGGATATCAGGTAGTTTTCATTGATAAATGTTGAATTATTATCTGAAATCTGGGTGCCGTCGCCATTGCTGGAGAAAGAGGTGCCATCCTTGTAGAAATGTTGCCATGAATATCCTGCGGTAGCATCAATTTTGCTCTTGGCCGACTTGATATCCTTAACATAATTTAAGTAGAAGTCTAACAACTTAGTTTTTCCGGTCTGGGAATAGGTGTTTACTCTTCCGATTCCATTACGGAAGGTAAATGCTGCATCATTTGGAGCATTGTTATGTCCGGTCGTGGTAAAATAGTCATATCCGGCGTTCACATTGGCCCTAAGATCAGGTAAGAAAGGGAATCTATAGTCAACCTGGATATTCCCCAATACACGTTTTACATTCGACCTGTTATCCGTTTGATTCAGCATGGCAACAGGGTTGGAAACGCCAATCGGATTGGGGCTACCGTTTGGATCCATTGAACCATCGGGCAGTACATCGGAAAGATTGATCCAGGTATTGTATCCGCCAAATTTAGTGTTACCATTCATTACAGGTTGTGTAGGATCATAGAAAACAGCTGAACCAACAGCACCCTGGTCACCAAAGTTTTGTTTGGTATAACTCCCTTTTACGTTAAAGCTGATTTTGAGTTGGTTGTCCAAAAATGAAGGATCCAGTCCAATTGCAAGTGTAGAACGCTCCATGTTGGTAGTCTTAAGGATACCGTTTTGACTTGTGTAACCAAGCGACGCCCTGTATGGCATCGTTTTAACACCACCGCTAAGACTGATACTATGGTCGTGGGCCAGTGCCGTTTGATAAACCTCTTTTTGCCAGTTGGTATTCTGACTGCCCAGGCGCCTAAGTGAACCCATGTTCAAACCAACTGCACTCTTCGATGCCAGATCAAGTGCCATGGCCCTTAACTCGTCGCCTGACATTACATCCATATAAGCCGGGATGGTATTGGCAGAGAAGGTTCCGTTGTATTCAATTTTCATGGGCTTGCCGGCAGTTCCCTTTTTAGTGGTAATTAATATAACACCGTTGGAAGCCCTGGAACCATAGATCGCGGTAGCAGAAGCATCCTTTAGTACAGTGAAGGTCTCAATGTCGTTTGGATTGATGGTGGACAATGGATTCGCCAAACCTGAGATTCCGGAGTTACTGACAGGAAATCCATCGATGATAATCAACGGATCATTGCTGGCTGACATGGAGGAACCTCCCCTGATGCGGATAGTTGATCCGGCTCCCGGTGCGCCACCTGAAGAGGTTATGACAGTTCCGGCACTCTTACCGACGATCAAATCCTGAGGTGAAGTGATCCCGCCTTTGGCGAAATCCTTGGAACTTACTGTGCTGACAGCGCCTGTTGCATCATTTTTCTTGACAGTACCGTAACCAATGACTACGACTTCGTCCAGTCCCTGTGTTTGGGGACTCATTGAGACTTTCATTGTCGATTGTTGTCCGACAACTACTGTTTGCGGAACATACCCGACAAAAGAGAATATTAGTTTCTGTCCGGTAGCAACTTTTAAGGTGAACTTGCCGTCAAAATCTGTAGCAACCCCATTGTTGGTACCTGCAACCTGAACGGTTACACCAACCAGTGGTTCTCTGTTAGAAGCATCGGTAACAGTTCCGGAGATTGATTTTTCCTGTGCAAATGCAGGCAGTGTAAACACCGCGAGAAGGAAAAACCAAAGCATCTTCATCTTTGCTAATTCAAATTTCATTCGATGATAATTTAGTTAATTAATGACTTTTAATAATTTCTCATAGATCCCGCAAACGACATGTCATGTTTTTTGCAAGATTTGTCACATGCTTGTTTCATGTGAATCAAATTATAGGTTCATAAATCATGGTTGAAGATTTTAATGCATAGAGCATCATTTATAATCAAAAAATAAGAACGTTGAAAATCAATTTGTTTAGTACCTCTAACCTTTTCTAAAACCATTTCATGGCGCAAATAAAGATAATTTAACAATCATTTAATCTACTGATTTTGCCGGGTTTGAAAAAAAAGCTTCGCAATCGTTTGCGGTTACGTTTGCACCAAATATGTTATAAAACATGTTTTTAAATTCTTTCTATTTTTCTTAAGATGTCCATCTGGGACAAGGGAAGCAGTTTTGCTAAATGTTCGAAAATTGTTACCTTGCAACGTAGAAATTACCCTACTAACTTTTGTTTGCATGAGCAGTCCGATAACGATCAAAGACATCGCAAAAGCTCTTAATATCTCTGCCTCTACGGTCTCAAGGGCCTTAAAAAACCATCCCGATATCAGCAGGGAGACCAAAGATGCCGTTAATAACCTGGCAGCGCAACTTAGGTATAAGCCGAATGCCGTCGCGCTCTCATTGAAGAACTCGAGGACCAACACCATTGGTGTAATTGTCCCCGAATTGGTTCACTTTTTCTTCTCATCGGTCATCAGCGGAATCGAAGATGTGGCCTACGACGCCGGTTACAATGTGATGGTATGCCAGTCGAACGAAATGTATGCACGCGAAATCATCAATGCCCAGGCGCTCGACTCAAACAGGGTGGAGGGGGCGCTGGTTTCTATCTCCAAGGAGACGCACGACTTTGCCCATCTGCTTTATCTGGAAGAGAACGGAATACCGCTCGTTTTTTTCGACAGGGCACCCGAAGAGCTGGATGTCGACAAAGTGATCATTGATGATTGCATAGCCGCCTACAATGCTACTACACATTTGATTGAGACCGGCTGCAAGCGTATTGCACACCTCGCAGCCCCCCAAACATTGGGAATTGGGATTCAAAGATTGGCCGGGTACAAAAAAGCGCTCGAAGACCATGGAATCCCCTACCGGGAAGATTGGGTCATCGTTGCCGACTCGTTTGAACTGGCTGGCGATGCCACGCGTAACCTGATGCACCTGCCCACACCCCCCGATGCCATTTTTGCCGTCAACGACATGACAGCAGTAGGCGCCATGAAAAGCCTGCAACGTATGTCCATCGCTGTTCCTCATAAAGTAGCTATCATTGGATTTTCTGCCGGCTTCTTCTCAGACATTACCACCCCTACCCTGAGTTCCGTCGATCAGCATGGATATGAAATGGGGGTTGAGGCTGCCAAACTACTGCTCGAAAGGATCGAAAAACCAGTAGAAGGCAAACACAAAACCCAATACATCGACACCCACCTGGTGCTTCGGGAGTCGACCAAAAGAAAAAGCTAAAAACAATGATTGTGTTAAAAAAATCGGGAAAATTGTTTTTTAATTAATTCTTTTTATACGTTTGTACCGAAAATCATTTGTTTAGTCCTTTTCTAAATCTTGTCCTTTCGGGCTTGATACCCCTTTTATTTTACTTCCATTTCATACCATGATCTATTGTTAATCCACTGGGTCAAGGGATTTATCTGTTGAATCAGTTCAATTCTGAGAACTGTTTATCGATATTTTCTTTGATTTTACAAACAATTCATTGCTATGGCAAAAAAACCAATGCTCTCGTTTTGGCAAATCTGGAACATGAGTTTCGGATTCATGGGGGTACAAATCGGTTATTCCCTTCAAAACGGAAATACCAGCAGGATACTTTCAGCCCTCGGTTCTGATGTCGGACATCTAAGCTATTTCTGGCTGGCTGCACCTTTGGCCGGATTGATCGTTCAACCCATTATCGGACTTTCCAGTGATAAGACCTGGACACGGTTGGGAAGACGTATCCCCTTTATTCTGGCGGGAGCCATCGTCTCTGCCCTTGCAATGTTTTTTATGCCCAATTCGGAATTTTTCGCCCACCTGGTTCCGCCCCTGTTTTTTGGAGCAGCCATGTTGCTGCTGATGGACACCTCTTTCAATGTCACCATGCAGCCATTCCGCTCACTTGTTGGCGATATGGTGTCGGAAGAACAGCGTAACATTGGTTTTTCAATGCAGGCATTTTTGATCAATGCCGGTGCGGTGGTTGGATCGATTCTGCCGTTTTTGCTTACCTGGCTGGGCGTTTCCAATGTACCCAATCCGGGTGAAAAGGTTGCTTCCTCTGTGATTTGGGCTTTTTACCTTGGCGGCGGCGCACTACTGCTGAGTGTCCTTTGGACTAGTTTTACCACAAAGGAATATACTCCTGAGGAGCATGCCCTTTACAACAACCTGAAAAATGAGGAGAAGAAAAAAAGCTCCTTCCTAACCTTATTAAAAGATACCCCCAAAACCATGCTGCAACTAGCTTTCGTGCAGTTTTTCTCCTGGTTTTCGCTCTTCCTTATGTGGGTCTATACCACTCCTGCCATCGCCCAAAACGTATGGAAAACCCTACCGGGAGATGCGACCTCTACCGCTTACAATGAAGCGGGGAATTGGGTTGGTATTATTTTTGCGGCCTATAGTGTCTTTGGCGCACTTTTTTCCCTGGTAATGGCACGTCTGGCGACCCGTTTCGGGCGTAAGCCGGTTTACCTTTCAGCACTGGTAGCCGGTGGATTGGGATTGCTGTCAATTGTCTTTGTCAAAGACCAGTATGGTTTGATCGCCTCTATGGTGGGTGTAGGAATTGCCTGGGCCGCCATTCTTGCCATGCCCTATGCGATGCTGTCGGCCTCACTTCCGGCCGATAAAATGGGCGTCTATATGGGCATTTTCAATGCAACCATCACCATCCCCCAGATCACAGCCGGTCTGTTAGGTGGAGTCCTTTTCTCATTGTTGGGCGGACAAGCCGTGTATATGCTCGGACTTGCAGGTATTTGCATGATCATTGCCGGCATCTCTGTCATTTTTATCAAAGAACACAAATATTCCAAAGAAATACCCACGAAATAATTTTTATACCAATCGAAAATGAATATCTGGGTATTCCATGCGACCATTAAAAAACAAATTATACACGCATGAAATTTAGCGTGAAGATCAAAGCCTGTCTTTTCGACCTCGACGGTGTCATTGTCGATACCGCCAAATACCATTTCATCGCCTGGAAAGAGATGGCGTCCGAGCTGGGTTTTGACTTTACCGTAGAGGAGAATGAGTTGTTGAAAGGGGTTAGCAGGATGCGCTCATTGGATATTCTTCTCGAAATCGGAAAGATCACAAAAACAGAGGAAGAAAAACAGCTACTCGCAGAGAAAAAGAATCAGCGTTACCTTGATTACGTGAAACAAATGAACGAAGAGGAGATCCTACCGGGAGTTACACGGTTTTTGGACGACCTGCGAAGCAATGGCATCCAGATCGCGCTGGGTTCAGCAAGCAAGAATGCACCCCTGATACTGGAGCGTATCCATCTGAAAGAAAAATTTGATGTGATCGTGGATGGTAATTCTGTTTCAAAAGCCAAGCCTGATCCTGAAGTCTTTCTGAGGGGTGCAGAACTGTTAAAGCTCAATCCCTCGGAATGCCTCGTTTTCGAGGATGCCCAGGCAGGGATCGAAGCAGCCCTGAATGGCGGGATGAAGGTAATTGGAGTGGGATCGTCAGATCTCCTCTCATTAGCCGACCACTACATTCCTGGCTTTAAGAAATTAGACTACGAACTATTATCCAAATGGTACCAATAAGAAGGAAATCAAATGAAGGATTACATCATACACGACGGATGGAAAATCATCGAAGATGAATTTCATCCCGAACACAATAAAATTACCGAAAGCCTGATGAGTCTTGGAAACGGGCGCATGGGGCACAGGGCCAATTTCGAGGAGAAATATTCCGGCCTTTCCCTACCGGGAAGTTATGTGGCTGGAGTGTACTATCCTGATAAAACGCGGGTCGGATGGTGGAAAAACGGCTATCCGGAATATTTCGCCAAAGTGCTGAATGCGGCAAACTGGATCGGAATTGATATCAGAATCGGATCCATTGTACTGGATCTCAATCATTGTAAGGTGTTGTCATTTAGGCGCGAACTGGATATGCTGAACGGTTTGCTCAACCGTTCTTTTACTGCCGAGCTTTCAGATGGCAAACAGGTGAAAGTGACCACCCAGCGGTTTGTCAGCATTGCCCACTCCGAAACCGGCGCCATCAGGTATACCATCGAAGCACTGAATTTTAATGAAAAGGTGACTTTCTCCCCATTTATCGATTTTGATGTAGTCAATGCTGACGCCAACTACGATGAAAAATTTTGGGACGAGGTCAATAAGTCGGTGGCACATGGCGAGGGATACATCACAGCCGAAGTAAGAAAAACGCTCTTCCAGGTTTGTACGGGAATGAAATTCAAACTGTTGAAAAACGGAGAGAGTTTCCGTTTCCATGCCGATCTCGAAGAACGCCAAAAATATGTTTCAAATATCGTCACAGTTTCGATGGAGCAAGGCGACCGTTTTACCATTGAGAAATACGGAGTTTGCCTCTCTTCTGAATATTGTTCAAAAAATCAGCTCAATGATACGGCCGCACATCATCTCAATGCAGCGTTCAAAAAGGGTTACGACCGTTTGTTGCAGGATCATTCAGAGATATGGCATGCCAAATGGGAAACGAGCGATATCCTTATCAAAGGTGATGTGGCCGCGCAACAGGGAATCCGTTTCAACATCTTCCAGTTGCAACAAACCTATACAGGTGAAGATGAACGACTGAACATAGGCCCCAAAGGTTTTACAGGTGAAAAGTACGGAGGTTCAACCTATTGGGATACAGAAGCCTATTGTATCCCTTTCTACCTGGCCACAGCCCCTTCAAAAATAGCGCAGAACCTGCTTTCTTACCGGCATAAACACCTCCAGAAAGCGATAGAGAACGGAGCGAAGCTGGGATTTAAAAATGGTGCAGCCCTCTATCCCATGGTGACCATGAACGGAGAGGAGTGCCACAACGAGTGGGAGATCACCTTCGAAGAGATCCACCGCAATGGGGCCATCGCCTTCGCCATCTTCGACTACATCCGCTATACCGGTGATCATTCGTACCTCTTGCCAAAAGGATTTGAAGTATTACTTGGCATTTCGCGGTTCTGGTCGCAACGGGTCAGCTGGTCGGAAGACAAACAAAAATATGTGATGCTGGGCGTAACCGGTCCGAATGAATATGAAAACAACGTCAGCAACAACTTCCACACCAACTACATTGCTCAGTGGACCCTGAAATATACTCTGGAAGTGATTGAATTGCTGAAGAAAGAACACCCCAAAGCCTTCACGCAGCTCAAATCGAAATGGGACTTCGACGAGGAAGGAGAAACTTCCCAATGGAGGGATATCGTCGATAAAATCTATTTCGCTTACGACGCTTCCCGTGATATTTTCCTCCAGCAGGACGGCTTTCTCGATAAAGAACTTATACCTGCATCCGAACTGCCAAAAGAGGAAAGGCCACTCAATCAAAACTGGTCGTGGGACCGGATTCTTCGTTCTCCATACATCAAGCAAGCCGATACACTGCAAAGTTTTTTCCTCTTCGAGAATCAATACGATACTGCAATCATAAAAAGGCACTTCGATTTCTATGAACCATTGACTGTTCACGAATCCTCACTTTCACCTTGTATCCACACAATATTGGCAGCAAAAATCGGGTATACCCAAAAAGCCTACGAACTCTACCTTCGCACCTCCCGTCTTGATCTTGACGACTACAACAATGATACCGAGGACGGCTGCCACATCACCTCGATGGGTGGAACATGGATGTCCTTTGTCCAGGGCTTTGGAGGAATGAGGGTGATCAACGACCATCTGCACTTTGCCCCAATGCTTCCTGATAAATGGGAGGGTTACTCCTTCCGGATCAATTTCAGAAATGCAACCATTAAAATTGAGGTAAACAAGAATGAGATCGTTTTCGAGAACCATTCATCCCACAAAATTGAACTTTCTGTTTATGGTTCTGATCTGGTTATTCCAGCCCAGGGCCAAATTAAAAAAGAACTAAATTGTCAAAAAGATGCAAAATACGTTTAGCATGAAGAGCGCTCTGCTATTGCTCATCTTCTCCCTTTCCTTAGGTATTCAAGCCGCTCCGAAGCTGAAGCCGATGCTGGAGCGTGTTGAGCCTGCCTTTTGGTGGGTCGGATTTAAAAACCACGACCTGCAGTTGTTGGTTCACGGCGACCAGATCTCACTTACCAAACCTGTTATTAATTATCAGGGGGTCGCATTGGAATCTGTTGTTACGGTAGAAAGTCCGAATTACCTGTTTCTGAACCTGAAAATCGACGCAAATGCCCTACCGGGAAAGTTCAACATCGATTTCACGCTCAGTGGCAAGGTGGTGCAAACTTTTCCCTATGAGCTGAAAGCACGGGCCGCAGGTTCTGCCAACCGGATTGGCTTCAACAGCTCCGACGTGCTCTACCTCATTATGCCCGATCGTTTTGCCAATGGCGATCCGTCGAACGACTCCAAACCGGAGATGGCTGATAAATTGAACAGAACAGAACAATATGGCAGACATGGTGGAGATATCAAAGGGATGCTAGATCATCTTGATTATGTGGCAGACCAGGGATATACCGCCCTGTGGCTCAATCCTGTTTTGGAAAACGATATGCCGCAGGCCTCTTACCACGGGTACGCCACAACCGACTTCTACCGTGTCGACCGCCGGTATGGCAGCAACGAGGATTACCGTCAACTGGCAGTCGCGGCCGAGAAAAAGGGGATCAAAATGATCATGGACATGATCTTCAACCACTGTGGTACCGGTCACTGGTGGATGAAAGATCTGCCCTGCAAAGACTGGCTCAATGCCGATTCAAAAACCATCACCAACCACCGCAAATCGGTTCAGCAAGATCCTTACGGCGCACAGCGCGACAAGGATGAGTTCCACGACGGCTGGTTTGTCCCTTCAATGCCCGACCTGAACCAAAAAAATCCATTGATGGCAAGATACCTGATCCAAAATTCCATCTGGTGGATCGAATATGTCGGGCTTTCAGGCATCCGCATGGATACTTACCCCTATCCAGATCCGGAGATGATGGCCGAATGGACCCGCGAAGTGATGGTCGAATACCCCGATTTCAACATTGTTGGAGAGGAATGGAATACCAATCAGGTTCAGGTAGCCTACTGGCAGAAGGGGAAAGTCAATCCCGATGGCTATCGTTCATACATGCGCAGCTTGATGGATTTTCCTTTGCAGGACGGCATTGTCAAAGCGTTTAGCGAAAAAGAGGGTTGGAGCGAAGGTCTCAACCGGCTGTATGATATACTTGCACTCGACTTCATCTACCCGAATCCCGGAGATTTGGTGGTCTTTGCCGACAACCACGATACGGAACGTTTCTTTACCGCCATTCACGAAGATTTCAGCAAATACAAGATGGCCATGGCCTATCTGATGACCATCCGGGGAATCCCGCAAATCTATTACGGCAGCGATATTCTGATGACGGGCCGCAAGAGCGATGGCGATGGTATGCTCCGCAAAGACTTTCCCGGCGGTTGGGCTGGCGACAAAGTCAATGGCTTCACTGGCGATGGTTTAACAGCCCAGCAGAAAGAGGCCCAGCAGTACCTGAAAAAACTGATCACCTGGCGTAAGGGAAAAGAGGTGATTCATACCGGAAAAATGCTCCATTACCTGGTGAAAGAGGGAGTTTACGCCTTCTTCCGTTACAACGACAAAGAGAACATCATGGTAATTTTCAACAACAATGCCGAAGAAAGGCCGTTCAAAAGTAATCACTACCGTGAAGGTCTTAAAAGAGCAAACAAAGGTTATGAGGTGATTTCAGGGAAAACAATTGATGATCTTTCAACCCTTAAAATCCCTGCACATTCAGCCATGATTGTAGAATTAAAATGAAGATTGATTGATAGATAGTGATAGTAAAAGTGAACACCGTGAAATGGGGGAAGAGATTCTCCCATTTTCTTTGAGCCTTTCCCTGCAATTTTTATAAATTCTCCATAATCTTCGTTTTGAGTAATTATTTTCCTGATATATATGGAGATATGAGAAAAATTGTTTACATTTGTCCATGAAATTTTAAAATTAGATTTTAATATTTCATGGACAAATTGCATTAATTACCATGAAAAATTAAATTTCAACGAATATCTCTGTCATGACAATCTCAAGAAGAATTGGTTCTGAAATCAACGATTCACTGGGTTTCTTTCCGGTGGTAGCGATAATTGGTCCGCGCCAGGTTGGCAAAACCACCCTGGCCAAAGCCATTATGGCAAATGTGAGTAAACCAACTCTCTATCTTGATCTTGAGCTACAGTCGGATTTAAACAAACTCGACGATGCTGAACTGTTCTTTTCGTATCATACCGACAAACTTGTCGTGGTAGATGAAGTTCAAAACAAGAAAGAGCTCTATCCTCTTTTGCGTGCACTGGTTGATAAAACCGGCGAACCCGGACAATTTCTTTTGCTGGGTTCTGCATCCCCGGAACTGATCCGCCATTCTTCTGAATCTTTGGCTGGCAGGATAGCCTACCATCAGCTTTTCCCTTTCGATCTAACCGAAATCCCGGAATCGGTCACCCAGAATGATCTCTGGATGAAAGGAGGATTTCCAAAATCCCTTTTTGCCCCAGGCAAAGATTTATCGCAAAAATGGATGGAGAATTTTGTTAGCACCTATTTGAACCGTGATTTATTA
>JAVHPO010000200.1:0-12624 GCA_036170635.1 Prolixibacteraceae bacterium
GTTCCGGATAAAACAATGATGATGGCCATGACCGCCTGCACGATAATAGCGGCAGATGGCACTTGATATTTAGGATGAACTTTCGCGGCAAATTTAAAGAAGTATCCGTCCCGTGCCATCGAATAATAGACCCTTGGACCCAAAATGATAAAAGCGCTTAATGAGGAAAAAAGGGCAAATGCTATCAACAGCGAAAAAGAAAATTCCATCGAACTGCCAAAAAGATTTCTAACGGTAAGACCGCCAATAGAGATTACCCCTTTCATCTCCTCAGGCGGTGTGGCATATACAAAAACCAGGTTTAGCAAGACATACAGGATCATTACTATTCCGGTTCCATATAACAACGAACGCGGTATGTTTCTTTCGGGGTTCTTTATTTCCGAACCAATATAGGTAGAGGCATTCCAGCCACTGTAGGCAAACATGATCCACATCAGGGAGAGGCCAAAGGTTTTGATTGTGCTGAAGTTAAAATTGGCCGGTGTACCTTGTGAGAAATGTGCAAAATCACCTTTCCCGAACGACAATCCCGCAACGATAAGCACCGCGATAAGGAGGACTTTCAGAATGGTGAGCCAATTCTGGATTTTCGACCCGAATTTAAGGCCACGAAGATGGATTAGCGTAAAAAGAAGAATGAGTGCGATCGCGAGCACGCTGATCCCCCTCGTTTGTAACGAGGAGTTTGCTGCTATGAGTTTTTAACTTGTACACCAAATGCATCCTTCCTTTGGTTCGCCTTTCGGTTAATTTAAGCCTTAGCTGGATTTTAGCGGATATTGCTGGGTACTGCTTGTCGTTGCAAACGACTGACCGCTAACCCCTCGTTGCAAACGAGGGGGATCGGGGCATTGCGAGGAGGTACGACGAAGCAATCTATTTTTCCCGCACCATGGGAACAAATTGCACGGACAATGTTGCCTTTTCCCGTATTTTGCCATCTCTTTTTTCCAGCAAATAGAGAACCTGGTTGTAAGGCTTCCCGACCGGGATAATCATTTTTCCTCCTTCGGCAAGTTGTTGCACCAAAGATTGGGGTATATTGGTCGGTGCACAAGTTACGATGATGGCATCAAATGGGGCATACTCCTTCCACCCTTGATAACCATCGCCTATTTTAACTTTTACATTGGAATAACCCTCTTCCGCAAATACCTTTTTTGCTTTTTCTCCCAAAGGGCCTATGATTTCAATGGTATAAACCTCTTTGTAAAGCAGCGAAAGAATTGCGGCCTGGTACCCGGAACCTGTACCAATTTCCAAAACTTTATTTGCATTGTCCGAATTTAGAATGTCGGTCATGTATGCTACAATATAAGGCTGCGATATGGTTTGATTAAAACCTATGGGTAATGGCCGGTCATCATAGGCGAAGCTTTTATATTCCTCAGGTACAAATTTATGGCGGGGAACATCCATAAGGGCATTCAATACTTTCGTGTTGTGAATGCCTCTCTCTTTGATCTGTTGTTCTACCATAGATTTCCGTAAGAGGAAGTACTTGTCCTTACTGAAATCCTGCCCATTCGAAAAATTGAAGGTCATAAAAACAAGTGCAAGACAGGATACAGAAAATTTATGTTTGGTTCTCATCTCTATTAAATTTCTTTAGGTAGCTTTTAACAAATTTAGTCAATAATTATTCGAAAGTCAAAATTCTCATTAACTTGTCATCTCCTGATTAGGAATTATTTTAAAGAGAGATGAAGGGAAAGTTGTTTTTTATGGTGGGTTTGTTTTTTTTGGCAGTTGCAGATTTGAAAGGGGAAGGGAAAGATTCTATACCCCATTTTTCCGTCAGCCAGAAAAGCGTCTATTCGTTTATCATCCAGGACTCACCTGCCCGGCTTTTTACGATGAGGCAGTTCGATGAGGATTATTTGAGCGGTTACCGGTTGTATACCCAAATGATGGGGGATCTCTTCTCTCCCCGGTTGAATTTATTGGTCCAGGTGGTAACCAACTTCGCGGTTTTTATGCCTTTGACCCATGAAGAGGGGCATCGTTCCATCCTGGCCTCCAAAAATATAGGGTCCATTTCGCAGCCTTTCTTTTTGTCCAAAAGAGGGGGGTACATCGAAGGGGTGACCGACAACTCGTTAATAAAACTTCGGGACAAGGATTTCCCTAATTTCGCGCGGTTGTATACATCGGGACTTGAATCAGACTACATGCTTACCCACCGTGAGGAGTCACTTTTGGCCTTTGAAAGGGAAAAGTTCAGAAATCTGGCAGTTGAATACCTGATGCGCAAAGCAATCATCCTGCAGTACTACCTGATGGGTTTTGTCAAATATGATGTGGATGGAACAGAAGAGACGGATGAACTTCATCGCGACATCGTCGGCAACGATGTGTACGGGATTGTAAGACATCTGCACCGGCCTGCCATGCCTTTTCAGCGCTACACGCGGTACGCGGAATTGACCGGTGAGGAGACAGATTATTTAAAGAAGATGGGATACCGCTCTTTGTTAAACCTGGTAAACCTGAATATCATCGGGATTCCAAACATCCGGCTGTCCCGGAACCTGAGCCTCAATTTGGGAATGGGACATACCATGTGCCCTTTCGGTGATTTTATCGATGTAAACCTGTGGATAAAATACAAGAAGAAATTGATGATCGAGACCTATCTCCGGCAGTTTCAAAACAAGGGTAACCGGTTTCCAGGTGGAGGAATTGGTGTCAAAGATTATCCATTGACCGATAAATTCCTTTCTTCGGTCAATATCCATCTCTGGGACCAGCCCACTGATCTGGGTTTCAACGACACCAAGTCCAAATTTGGAGGCGCTGTGGAATGGGTTGGAAAATATTTCTTTCAGACCCGGCAAAAGAAGCAGCTAAAGGGCATTTCGGTCGACCTCGGGCTTATATACAAGACGGCGGGTTTCCTGCCGGAGGAGGTCAAATTGCAGAAACATTTTGGCATACGGCTGGGTACCAGTTTCGCTTTGGACAAATAGCTATCTATTTGCTCAACAACTGATCGGCTGCCAGTACCAGGAACATAAAATTGGATGATCCGCCTCCCAGCACATATTCTGCTTGTTGCCAAAGGAACGGGAAATCTTTCAGTTCCGGGAAATCGGGCCGGATTAAAGCTGTTCCCGATACTACACCGCCGGGGATGTAGCTCCAGTCGGCACGGTTGTACCCATAAGCGGTGGTCATCGAACGGGAGCCGACACCCGAGGCAAATGAGGACGTATTGACGCCGGGATGGCATCCCAGAATGAAATTCAAAGCATTCATCAGATATTCGTTCCCTACGATATCCGGGAAGCCTGTATGCAAAAAATACTGTTGAAACCCGAACTGCTGAATATTCCATCCCGCACCCCAAATAACCGGTTTATATGGAATTCCAAATGGATTTTCCTGCTGATCTGAGGCAACCTGTTTGGCATATCCTGTGATTGCCTCACGGATCGATGCCGTAAAACGGGGATTGTTCAGCTTAGGCAGCGCCCTGCCAATGACCCAGCCCAGGGAGGATATGCGGGATTTAATTGTTGATTCATGATCCAAAATGTATTTTTTGTATTGGTCTTTCGAGGTGGTTAAATACAGCTCAATGGCAGCGTGGATCTTGTTGTTTGTGAGTTTCATGTCTCCGTCCGGGATGGTTGGCCATAAATTTTCGGCAACGGTAAGACATTCAGTAGCCAACACATCATTGAAGCCTTTCAGCACACGTGATGCCGCAGCGATATTAGATATGGTTTGCAAATCACGGGCCGGATTTACCTCAGTAAATACCCAGCGATCATCCATAATGCCCGAATTGGTTCCAGTCTTGGCTTTCCCTTTGAGATCCGGGTCATAAACCAAATTATCTGTCTGGGTAGAAACATCCCCCACCAAAACATATTGTTTCAGCGAAGGAGACATTATTCCCCGGTAAAATCTCCCCAGATTCCGGTAACCGGCCATTACACTCAATGCGCCATGTTCAATTTGTTGCAGCAAATCTGGTTTTCCATCCGGTTGATGGATCTCTACAACATGATTTTTCTGATCGATGGTGGTATTGTCGTGGTCGACTTTGAAGGCCTCGTAAGTTAGGGCCAGAATGTAGGTCTCGCCGGCCTGGGATTCGATACGAAGGTCGTCATCGCCGGCATCGTGCCAGCCGCCTACAGCCATCCCGGGTACTGGTTCGAGCGGTTTATATTTTGTGAGCGTAGATGCACCCTGAAGATATCCGTCGTAATGGTTGGTATCGACCGGCGCCATCAGTGCATCGTCCATGTGGCACAAGCCGTGCCAAACCCTGTATTTCTCATCTACTCGCATGTGGCACATCTGGACCGGCAAAAAATATTCCAGTGTGGGTTGCCACACATGCCGTTTGAAAATTTCGGCTGAGATCCGGAAGGGCTCAGTTTTGGAATCCCCATATTGAATCAGGTAGATACCTTCTCGTTTGATTGCACTGAAATCGAATTTAAAATAGTTGTATCTCAGGAATTTCCCCCATATTTTGGGAATGCTTTTCAGTATCTGTTCCGGCTTTCCGGTTTCCGAAATCCGCAGGAGACGAGTCTCACCCGCCACTTTTTCACTCCCATCCAGTTCAATTACCGCCACCTTCTGTTGATCGGGATGGTACCCGATCTGGGAAACGTGAACGACAGGTTTGTACTTCCATCCCGGTAGGGCATTGGGCGAAATGATCCACTCGATAGCTTTTCCCGTTGCCCCATCCGGAACCACCGATCTAACGACAAACCAGCCGTTGTTGTGCTTGTTGCGGCCATCGACCAATTGAAGATCCGACCCTTTGCTCTCGATCACCATCCGCTGTGCGTCCGACTCAGGTGCGATGACCAATCTTTTGCCAATGGCATAGGGAACGGCCTGAACTTCCCCGTTCACATCCAGGGAAGTCGGACCGTTTGGCTGACGTGGAAATATTCCCGATTGGCCATCGAGGTACCAGGTTTTCCCGAAAAGCACAGTCGGATAAAGCTCAAAATTGAACCCAACTTTGCCGACAAACTGTTTGGGCAACGGGCGGTCCAGATCGACCGTTACCCGGATGGAATTTCCCTCTGCCTTCACCGTTACGTCGTAGTTAAAGTAGAGATCAGGGTAGAAAATGGGGTTAAAACCCTTTCTGTTCTTACTCGAATCAGGAAAGGTCAGCGTTACTTTGATGAGGTTATTGGCTTTGTCAACCATCC
This sequence comes from Prolixibacteraceae bacterium, assembly GCA_036170635.1. GTDB lineage: Bacteria > Bacteroidota > Bacteroidia > Bacteroidales > Prolixibacteraceae > CAINVV01. Next base: position 5,196 of record JAVHPO010000200.1, read on the forward strand.
GATGTCCCTGCTTTGGAATAGGTTGCCATTGACCCGGCGTCTGTTCGAGTCGCAAGTCGCCATTGGTTGCTACCCTTTCACCGTTCTGGATAATCCCAACTCCGCCCTGGTGTCCCTCGGGGTAGATATCCTGAAAAGCCATCACGTTGAGTCCGGGAATTTCAAAATACCCTAATTCGTTGAGACGCAATATTTGCTTGTTTTGACCGATTGAGAAGAAGGTGGTAGTAGCAAAAAAAGAGAGCAGCAGAATCGATTTTTTCATTTTTCCGGTTTTCATTTCGCATGCAAGGGATGGAATAGCCAAGATAGGAAATAATTGTAAATGAAGTTCGCGAACGGGGCTGAAATAAACGGATTTAATCTGAAATCAGATTTACAACTTCCGGCGATAGCCAACTGTCTCCATGGGTTTGGTCTCATCGCTGAAGATTTTATATAGGAGCGGATCTTTTAAAATGTCCGTAAACAAACAAGGTTTTCCATCGATCAATACCTGGTTGTTGATCAGCCTGATTCCATGGCTGTAATCCACATACCAATAGATATGCCCGCTGTAGACGGGTTGAATCGGCTTTCCATCAGGTTTGTGCCAGCCGTACAGGACAACTTTCCCGGGTTGAGCGGTATTTCGGGAGGTCAAGATAATATCCTTCTTGATTCCGGCAACCAGTTGTCCGGGTTTTCCACCCGACTCCCTGAACTGTTTCTCAATTTTGGCGTTGTGCTCTTCAAATTTGGATACCAGTTCGTTGGCATTTCCTACCGGGAGATAGTTGAATGGAGTAAGTTTGATCTCTGCCTGCTGATAAATATGATCACTGAGTTTGGCCGTAATCAGTGAGGCTCCGAACTGGTAGGCAAGATTTTGGGCGGTATAGGGATTCATTGGAATGCGGCAATAATCGAGGTTACTCCCAATGGACAGATAATCCGACATTGTTTCGTAAACTACCTGATGAATAGTCCCCGCAGAATCGGCAAATTCCCCCTTTAAAGTAACTGTATTTCTAAGAAAATCAGGAACATTGCCAGACGAGATGGCATGGAATATTTCTTCTTCCCGGTCTGTCAGCGGCAAAGAGGCGATCCGTTTCATGAAAGCAGAGCCGGGTTCAGCATCCGGTTTACGCGGTGGAATGTTCAGCCGGCGGATTGGCAAAGGGATCGAATCACCGATGTATCCCGAATAGGCACGTTCGCCGAAATAGGTGTATCCTCTTTTCTCATATCGGGTACCGCTGACCATGCTGTGGATAAAACCATTTCGTTCGACCTGGGTGGTGTGGAAGATCTTGTTGCTCGGATTGGTTTTCAGGATAATCTCCACCCTTCCATTCAAGGCGCTCTTCCGGATGAGGGAGTCATCACCTTCAGTTGTAAAAGCGAAAGATTGAGCCAGATACTTTTGCATCAGTTTGCTGCGGTACCAGGTACCTCCTGTTGGCGAGACCAGCTGTTTTCCGTTGTACACCACGACACTATCGTTGTAGGCCAGCACAGACAGGCAGTTGTGTCTTCCGGATTTCAACCAGGTAAGAATTTTGGGCCCGTGGAGCGAATCAACATACCCGTAATTGCTGTCAAGAAATGCGATTCTGACCACATCGGACGGAATGGTTTCGACGGCATCGAGGTAACTGAAAACAAATCTACCGCCTCCGCTGTGGCCGTTCAGCGCCACTTTCGGATGCCAGGGGGCAAAAACTCCTTTGATATTGTCTACCATCCGCTTCACGGTTTGGACCGAATCATTGGTTTTTGCGACCCAGGCAGGCCAGCTTTTCTGTCCGGCTTCGAGGTAAACCGTTACGATGGTCTCTTTTTTGAGAAGGCGTCTAAGGAATCTTGTTTGTGCCCCGATGTGCTGGATGTTGTAATGCCAGTCGTCACCTTCCTTTAGATTTTTACCAAATGTCTGTTCGATGGTATTTCCGTTTGGCAGCGCATAGAAAACAAGCAAGACCTTGTCGCTTTTACCAAAACCTTCCAGGGGGGCATTGATCAGGATGCGGGTGGATGGCGGTGAGTTTTCAATCAGCATCTGCTGTTCATCAAAGGTTCCTGTAGCCTTGAAGCCTGGCAGCGTCTGCGCCTGAAGGATCAAACCATTCAACACTAATAAAAATAGGATCAATTTCTTCTTCATCGTCAGTACAGGAATCATCTTGTTTGCGGGAATGAATGATTTTCGCAATCAAAACCTATCTTTATAACTACCCACCAAGATACAAAATTGCCAAACGTCAATTTTCATTGTTGAACAAGAATTTGATTAATTTTAGACAAACAGAAATGCAACCTTCGAAATTATGATTTTAACCATCGACATCGGCAATACCAACATAGTATTTGGAGTGAACGACCAGAATGAATGGATGAAAATATGGAGGATCCAGACTGATTCGTCCAAAACGGCTGATGAATATGAGGTTATCTTTAGCTCCCTGTTCAACAGTTGCACCATTTGTCAGGAGAAAATTACCGGAACGATCCTGAGCAGTGTTGTACCCAGTCTCATAAGTCCCTTCAACGAGATGCTCGTCCATCTGCTGGGCCATCCACCCTTGTTGGTACAACCGTCGGTATACGATAAGCTGCCCATTGAAATATTGAGCAGGGACGAGATAGGAACCGATATTGTTGCCGATGCCACTGCAGCATTTGTTCGATACGGAGGAGCTTGCATGGTGGTTGATTTTGGAACAGCGATTACTTTTACCACCATCAGCGAAACTGGCAGAATCCTGGGTGTAGCCATCGTACCCGGTTTGCAGACGGCATTAAAATCACTGACTGGAAATACGGCGCAGTTGAGGGATGTACAGTTGGTTGCCCCTCCTTCCGTTTTGGGTGATAATACAGTTCATGCCATTCAGTCGGGACTTGTATTTGGATTCGCGGGATTAGTGGATTCAATGATTAATATGACCGAAGCTGAACTATCGCTGAAGCTGAAGGTCATCGCGACAGGTGGCTTATCTTCTGTATTACAAAACATCTCCGAAAGGATTGAGATCATCGACGAAAACCTGACCCTGGACGGGCTGAAATACATGGCGGATCATCTGTTCTAAAGAATCTTTAAGTATTCATCAATTGCCATCTCTAACACTAATATTAGGTACTTATGAAATAGCCATGAGAAGATGATCACCCCAACCGAAAATGATTATGTGGCTATTCCATTTGGCCGTTAAAAAACAAATTGTAAACAAATGAATCATGAAAAATTAATTGGGCTTTATGCCCAAAGTTTCAGGCAGAATTGGCCAAACCCTGCCTTTTCAGATTTCCAGGGATCGACAACTACCTATGGCGAAGCTGCGCAGATTATCCGGCAGATTCATTGCTACTTCAGGGAAGCGGGCATTCAGCGAGGGGATAAGATTGGCATTCTTGGCAGGAACTCATCCAATTGGGCCATCTCTTTTCTGGCCGTCTCCGGTTATGGCTGTGTCTCTGTACCTGTTTTGCCGGATTTCAATCCAGAAGATGTCCACCATATCCTCCAACACTCCGAGTCCTTATTCCTGTTTGCCGCTGATACACTTTTTGATAAACTGGACAGCACAAAAATAGCGGGAATCAGAGGAGTGGTCAGCCTGACAGATTTCTCAGCGCTTTCGTTTCCTTCCCCACAGGAGAAGGAGCTCTGGTTGAAATGCTTTTCTGTAGGATATGCTGGCCGATCCGCACCTGACAATTTTGAACTGACAGATTTTGAAGGAGATGACCTCAGTGTTCTTTCCTACACCAGCGGAACTTCAGGGTTTAGCAAGGGAGTTATGATTCCTGCAAGGAGTTTGTTATCTAACATTATCTACGCACAAGAGCACATGCCACTAAAAGCAGGCGACAGCATTGTCTCCTTCCTTCCTATGGCCCATGTCTTTGGATTGTTGTTCGAATTTCTCTTTCCCGCTTCGGTGGGCTGCCATGTCACCTTCCTGACGAAACCCCCAACTCCACAGTTGATTATCAAAGCCTTCCAGGAGGTTAAGCCGCGACTGATCCTCTCTGTCCCTTTGGTGATCGAAAAGATATACCGGAAACGCATCCTGCCTGCGCTCGAAAAACCTGTGGTGAAATTTCTGCTCAAGGTTCCGGGCATTCAACTTCTTTTGCATAAAAAGGTGCGCGCAAGCCTGGTGGAGACCTTTGGCGGTAATTTCCACGAGATCGTAATTGGCGGGGCGCCGCTGAACAAAGAGGTGGAGATTTTCTTCCGAAAAATAAAATTTCCATTTACAATAGGTTATGGGATGACCGAGTGCGGTCCATTAATTTCATATGAACCATGGAATAGTTTCAGGTCCACCTCGTCCGGGAAACTGGTCGACAGGATGGAGGTACGCATCGAATAGTTCTCAGGCAGGAACCCTGTTTCGTGCAACTCCATTTCGCGTCGGTCCCAGATCACTATGTTATTTCTCGGAATCCCTGCCGTCTCTAGTTGCGCAATAACGGCCTTTACAAGTTCGTGACTGGTGGTTAGTAGTTTCCCGGCTACTGGATTGACTTTGAGTCCGACGATGTCATGGGGTTTAACAAACTTCCGCCAGGCTTTTTTGACCGATTTCTTTCCGGTCAGATTGAGCATTGCAGCCGTCAGCATTTGATCGACAACATTTTGCTGTATTACCTTGTCCTTGATGCAACCGGTATGGTTGACCTGAGTGACGGCTCCCGGAAAGAGTCCGGGCATTGAGTTGGCATTCCGGGGAAATTTCAGCGCGTCCTGAATATTCGTTGCAGGTTTTACCGGCGGCAGGTTTTCGGCAGCCTCAACAGGAGCGGATGCAACAATTGGGGAGAGGACAAATCCTGCTCCTCCGGCTGTTAATAACCTGAAAAAGTTGCGGCGACCGGAAGGCTGATTTTCTTTTTTTTCGCTCATGACTAGTTAAAGAAATTAAAAATTAAAAATTAATGTCGTTTAGTTAATAGAACTCCGCAGGAGTTACCCGTGAATAACCTCCGGTTTTAACCGGATGGAAAAAAGGCACAAGTGACAATAAACTCCGGAGGAGTTACCCAACAATTTCAAGATATTTTTGCATTACCTTATTATTGGGAAACCCCGGTGGGGTTTATGTAGATTTTTATCCCGCTCGTCCCCCAGTTGCACTGGGGGTTATTCACGGAAAACTCCTACGGAGTTGCTCACTCGGGAAACGGAACATCACTTTATCTAAACGACATTGAATTAAAAATTGATGCATAGTACTGAATTAAAGAACGATACAGAGTAATGAATCCAGCTATAAATTATTCATGTAACTTATTATCATATTCGGGTGTTACGAAATTTTCTCATGAGTATTCTGCTTACAATGCTGCATGGGAGTAACAAGAAATGCACGATGGATCATTCAGGAAATTTCAAATAAAGATAGTAATCCTGATAACATGGCAACCCCTTGTTCTGTAAAAGCAAGAGGAAGGTATTTTGAATGCTGACCCTTCTTTAAGGTCACAATTTGTGACCTTAAAGATTTTTATTTAACGAGTGCCGTTGTTCCTGGTTGCCTTGCAATCTTTACAGATTGTTGGAAAATATGCACCTATTGAAGTATAGTTCCATCCTTTCAAACGTGCCGGTTCAATTCTGTATTTGTGGTTAAATAGGGCTATTTATAAATATACCTAATTCCATGATCAAAAACGAATTTTCCCAGACAAATCTTCAGGTAGAGGTTCGGGTTAATTACTCTCTCAATTGAATTCAACCTTCTTAAATTTTCTTATTTTTGAGAATCACTTCACCACAACCAATTGACAATGAAAAAACAATTTAGAATCGCGTTATTGTTCAGTTTGATCAGTCTTTCGATCGGATTTCAAACCTTGGCAAAGAGCCCGCGTAAGCCAATCCGCCTGGCTGTAGCCGGAATGACCCATGGCCATATTTCATTTATTCTTGGCCGTGCAGACAAGGGCGATTTTGAATTGGTAGGAGTCTGTGAACCCAATCAGGAGTTGGTAGGGAAGCTGGCAAAGAAGTATAAATTTTCAGAGAATCTTGCTTACAAAAATCTGGAGGAGATGCTCGATCAAGTAAAGCCGGATGCGGTGGTGGCATTTGGTTCCATCTTTGATCACCTTGCGGTTGTGGAGGCATGCGCACCCAGGGGTATTCATGTGATGGTGGAGAAACCGCTGGCAGTGAACATGAAACATGCCGACCGGATGGCTGAACTGGCCCGGAAATACAAAATCCACCTTCTGACAGATTATGAGACTTCATGGTATCCCTCAACTGCCCAATCCTTCAAAATGGTCAATGAAGAGAAATTTGTTGGCACGCTTAGAAAAGTGGTGATACACGACGGACACAAGGGGCCGAAGGAGATTGGGTGTGATCCTGTTTTCCTGGAGTGGCTTACCGACCCGATCTTAAACGGTGGAGGTGCAATCGTCGATTTTGGTTGTTATGGAGCCAACCTGATGACTGCCCTGACCAACGGAGAAAAGCCGGTTTCTGTTACTGCTGTGACCCGCCATTTCAAACCGGATGTTTACCCAAAGGTGGATGATGAAGCAACCATCATTGTCTCGTACCCGGGATCGCAGTGCATCATTCAAGCATCCTGGAACTGGCCGTTTAGCAGGAAGGATATGGAAATATATGGCGATGACGGTTATATTGTAGCAATGAACAACAAGGAGATGCGTACAAGGGGCAAGGAGATGGCGGCAGAAAAGGCATTGACTGTTACTGCCTCGGAGATAGCTGTTTACGAGGATCCGTTCTGCTATTTCGCGGATGTCATTTGGGGGAAAATAACTGAACCCAAGTATGGTCTCTACTCACTCGATAACAACCTGCTTGTGGTAAAAATTTTGGATGCAGCCCGCGCATCAGCAAAAAGCGGCAGAAGTGTTCCGGTAAAATAATCTTACTTCAGGACTTTCAGAATAATCTCATCCAGCGTTCGTTTCGGCACATGGTGGACCCGGTTTTCGTCGCGCCAGTATTTTATTTCGCCATCTTTTATTTCATCCAGTACCACAACCTCCTTTGGCTTTCCGAGCGCAAGTACCTGAATGATTTCATATTGATCGGAAAGGTTCAATAGTTCACCAAGCTTCTTCCGGTTGACAGACCTGATGATGCATCCTCCAAAGCCGGCTTCGACGGCGCCAAGAAGAATGCTTTGGGAAGCGATTCCATCATCGCACATAAAATTGTCTGCAAGTAGGGTGTCGAGCAGCAGGATCACATAGGCCGAAGGGCGTTCACCCTCCTCCGGTCCGGGCCAATCCTTCAGATAGCCTGCCCAGGCCAACTGATCAAAGATTTGCGCGTTGGATGATTCGTCTGTGCTTAGTATGTATTTTATACACTGCGCATTGCGTGCTGAGGCCGAATTGCGTGCAAGGTCAACCCAATCGCGTAACTGTGAATCGGTGATTCGTTCGGATT
>JAVHPO010000200.1:12724-15897 GCA_036170635.1 Prolixibacteraceae bacterium
TTGCGTGCAAGGTCAACCCAATCGCGTAACTGTGAATCGGTGATTCGTTCGGATTCGAAAAATCGTCTGTAACTGCGGTTTTTGAGGATAAGTTCTTTTAACATAGAAAAGTGATCTAGAGTGACTAAAGTGACTAAAGTGAACTAAAGTGACTAAAGTACTTCGGGTGGGCTAGATTAGTGCTAATTTTCGGAGTCCCAACTTTAGGCACTCTAGTCACTCTCGCTCACTTTAGTCACTTGTATTTTAATATCTGAGCTCTTTGCCCTTCCGTATAGCCGGAAGACCGTTTTTCATCCAGGATGGCATGGGCTCTCCCTTCAGGTAATGGTCGAAAAATTGCTTCATTCGGATGGTCAGATCCATCCGGTTGGCCCAGCTTTCGGCCTTCAGGTTGTGCTCCTCGTTGTTGTAGGAGAGCATCCAGGCTGGCTTGTTCAGCCTTCGCATCGCGGTGAAAAGTTCAATCCCCTGGTACCAGGGAACCGCTCCGTCAGTGTCGTTGTGCATGATCAGCAGGGGTGTCTGAATTTGTGGGGCAAAAAATAGCGGAGAGTTTTCAATAAAGCTGAGCGGCTTTTCCCACAAAGTTCCACCGATGCGGCTTTGCGTGTGTTCGTACTGAAACATGCGCGATACTCCGGCTGCCCACCGGATACCTCCATAGGCGCTGGTCATGTTGCTTACCGGAGCGCCGGCCATGGCTGCCTTGAAGAGATTGGTCTGCGTAATCAGCCAGGCTGCCTGGTACCCACCCCAGCTTTGTCCCTGCACGCCTATGTTTTTTGTATCTATGAATGGATATTTGTTGGAGAGGTATTGGGTTCCGCTCACAACCGCATCAAAGGCTGATTTGCCCGGATTCCCCGTTTCATAGGTAATGTCAGGAATAAAAATCAGGTAATCATTGCTGGCATAGAAGCTGCGATTGACTGTCGAACGCGTTGGAGAGGGTGGAGTAAAGGCGTTCAGGTTGTCGGCATTGCGTTCGTAGAAATAGACGATCATCGGATATTTTCGAGCGGTGTCGATCGTTTCGGGCAGGTAGAGCAATCCCTCCAGGACTTTCCCCGAAAAGGTGGTCCAGTGAACAAGCTGCACTTTTGGCCAGACAAAAGATTTTTGCTGTGGATTGGCATCAGACATGCAAATGGGTTTTTCGAAAGCTGTGTTGCTGCTCCAGATATTGGGAACCTCGCTGACGCTCTCCCTTGTCCAGAGAAGAACAGGCGCATTTTTTGCCTTGATCACCTTATCAAATTTTTTATTTGCCATGATCAGGGAAAGTGGATCAGCCTCCTGCTTCAAATTTGCACTGAAAAATCCTTCTGCTTTTGTGCGGTCATCAAAGGCCTGAAGGATAGCCGGTTTGCTGACGTCAATAAATTCCTCTTCCGGATCCAGCTTCACGTACCTCAGCCTGGTGTTATTTTTCCGTCCAAACAGGTGGGTGATGTTGATGGGAGTATTTGGATTTTGGGGATCGATCTGCCAAATGTCGTACCTGTCGTAGACAAAAAGGTACTTGTCGTTTTCTGACCATCCTGCAATTCCATATGAATTTGGCTCAGAAGGCATATCCCATCGTTCATCGCAGAGAGAAACAGGAATTTTTGAGGATAAACTGATTACTCCTCCTGAACCGGCATTGGTTGAACAAGCATAGTAAGCCGAGTCATTGTCATTGTACCATATAACATATTTGCCTCCGGGCGAAAGCATAACATTCGATTTATTCTGAACAATCAACCTTCTGTCACCTGTATTTAGATCGGTGAGGTAGTAATCCGCATTCGAATTGCCTGTCCAGGAGGATTCCAATTTGTATGGAGACTGATCGATTCCAAGGACAAAACGGCCGTTCCCTTTTTGGATGGTGCGGATCTCTTTGACTACTGTGTCGGCCAATTGAATGAAGCTGCCTTTCCCGAACGAATAAACTCCCCGATAGCTGCGTTTCTTCTCCTTTTCGACATTGATTTTTTGTTCGGGCTGCAACTCCTTGTCCTTCCATGACCAAATATCCAGGACCGGTTTCTCTTCATCAAGCAGGGTATCTTTGGGCTCAGGAATGGGTTTGCGGTTGGTGCCAAGATAGAGCAGCTTGCCATCTTCCGAGAAGGTGAGATCGGCTAAATCGCTGGGGGTCCATCCTTCGGGAATGCCTTTGCCATCTTTGGTCAGTAACAGTTTTGAGGCGCCTGAAGGTAGGGCGCCGGCATAAAGGCCATAACTCTTCTCTTTGGTAGTATCGGCTGAAAAGAGAAAGGCAAACCGATCGCCTGCTCTGCTTGAACTAAGTTTTTTAGCCGTACCGGTGCCCTTAAAGAGCAAATTAGCTTTGCGGGTATTCGTGTCAAATACCTTGACTTCAGCACGGTCGAGCGAATCTTTCTTCTGGCAGACAAAGGAGATTTTATGACCTGAAGGGGCATAATAGAACTCGGTAATATTTTGATAGGTCAGTGTATCCCCTGAAGCGGCATGAAATAGTACAAGTTGGTATTTCTGCTCAGTAGCAGGATCGGCTACTGCTTTGGTTTTGGATTCCGGCGCCTTTTTGTCTCCATTTTTCTCTACCTTTTTCTCGGGTTTTTTCATGTCGGTGAGGAAGGCAACCCATCCGTCTGCCTCTTTTGGCAAAGAAAACTGTTTCAGATTTGGAAAGCCATAATGCTTGTCGCTATTTATTACCATGATGCCAAGACTATCCTTTGGCATCTGCTCTTTCTTCAGTTTTTTCTTTTTTGCGAGTCGGATGGTGTCGTCCGGTTGTTTGATTTTATAGACGATGAAATCGGATCCGGGGGAAAAGCGGGCTTCAAATCCTCGGTGAACTGTATCTGTTTTATCAGTTGACATCGATTTTATCAAAAGATTTCCATCTCCTTTTTGTGGATTAATTTCGAAAGAGATCCACTGCCCATCGTTTGAAATGGCTTGGTTTTCAATGGTTTTCCAGGATGAAAAATCTTTGGTTGTTAAAGCTCTTTTCCCACTTTGCTGGGCATTACTTAACTGAAAAGGGACGAACAATGTCGCAAATAGCAATAGTACGGTTAATCTCATAAATACTAATCTGATAGAACGATCATTAAAAAAAAGCTGTTATAATTTAAAGATATAAGCTGTTCAAACCTTTCGGGGTTGCCGCATCATATATCTCATCTACC
>JAVHPO010000201.1:0-3283 GCA_036170635.1 Prolixibacteraceae bacterium
GCCACCCTGATCAGCAGCATCACTTTTCTGGCCTATCCGGGTGCTGGATACGCTTCCAACTGGATTTTATTGGTGCAGGGATTAATGGTGCCAATTGTGCTTGTTTTCTTTGTCTCTTTTATTGTGCCTTTGTTCAGAAAAGTCATCAAACTGAGTGCATATGAGTATTTCGAGCGGCGATTCGGAGTATTTGCGCGAATGTACAGTTCGGTAAGTTTCGCCTTTACCCATTTTTCAAAAATGGGAACCGTCTTCTACCTTCTGGCCCTAGCACTTTCCAGGATGATGGGAGTTGACACTGTTACCTTAATATGGGTCGTGGGTGTTGTTGTCATATTTATCACCCTTATGGGGGGAATGGAAGCCATTGTTTGGTTGGATGTTATCCAGGGGTTCCTGCTGGTGGCCGGCGGACTAATTTCACTTTTGATCATCCTATTTACTACCGAAGGCGGACCTTCCGCCATCTGGAAAGTGGCAAATGAGAACGGGCGCATAGGTTTTGGACCTTTCGACTGGGACTTTGTTAACCTTACCTTTGTTGTGATGGTTCTGAATGGTATTTTTTATGCCATCCAAAAATATGGAACCGACCAAACGATTGTGCAAAGATACCTGACAGCCAAATCAGACAAGGAGGCAATAAAGGCTTCATTGATAGGTGTTTTACTTAGTGTTCCGGTTTGGGCCATGTTTATGTTTATAGGCACCGCACTTTTTTCATACTATAAAATTTCCGGAGATCTGCTTCCTGCAGGTACTAAGCCAGACGAAGTTTTTGCCTTTTTTATCATGACCAAACTACCGGTAGGGGTGGTTGGTTTCGTGATCTCAGCGCTTATAGCGGCTGCAATTTCAACGCTGAATGCCGATCTTAACTGTTTGTCAGCCATCTGTGTAGAGGATTACTATGGCAGACTGAGACCCAAAAGCAGCGATAAGATCAAAATGCTTTTCAGTAAAATCTTCATCATACTTGCCGGATTAGGGGCGATCTCAATCGCGCTTATTTATGTCAGGGTTGGTTCCAGCGGCGTGCTGGATACCATATTCACGTTGTACGCGATTTTCTCCGGCGGTATTGCGGGAATGTTTCTGCTCGGGATATTTACCCAAAGAGCGAACAAACAAGGTCTCTATTTTGGCATAGGAGCCAGTATTTTATTTACTGCATATGCATTGCTTACTTCCAATCCGGTATATTATCATGGTAAAAACCAGTTACTTCTTGATCTGGGAAGCTTGAATTTCACACATCATGAGTACATGATTGGTGTGTACAGCCATCTTTTGCTTTTCGCGGTAGGTTATGTGGCAAGTCTGTTTTTTAAAAGCAGCAAGGAGACCAGATCACTTACTTATTATGGCTATTTGGATTTGAAAAGGAAGCAATAAAAATAATTTTTGATAAATCAAAAATATAATGGCAAAAAATTAAAATAAAAATGTATATTTGGAGGCTAAATAAAATTAATGTAAACGTTACCATATATTTAAAATACGTTGTTTCAGTAATTTAATAGAATTAATACTGCCTTTTAAAAGCAACATTTATGGAAACGATAACAGTGGCAATGAAACCAAAAATGAATACCAATTATAAACACGTGCAAGATGAAAAAAAAGCTTAGAAAAATGTCATTAATGCCATGGTCCGGTTTGAATAGCGGCATGGTGCGCCTGATCATGTTTCTTCTTCTGGGATTTTTTCTCGTTGGGGAAGGTCAGACTGCATTTGCGCAAAACAATGGCGTCAGACTGACGGGAACTGTCAGGGACGATGCTGGAGCGCCCGTTCCGGGTGTAACAGTCATGCTGAAAGGGGCATCAATTGGTACGATTACCAACAACGATGGTGTGTATACCCTGGATTCACCACAGTCTGCCGGAACTTTGGTCTTCTCCTTTATAGGGATGAAGAAGGAGGAAATGTCGTTCAAGGGTAAGTCAACCATTGATGTGGTAATGGTCTCCTCCACGATTGATCTGGAGGAAATTGTGGCCGTCGGATATGGTACGCAACGGATGAAGAATGTTACCGGTGCGATCGGATCTGTCAACACCAAGGAGATCATTGATCTGCCAACAGGTAATCTCGCTTCCTCACTTTCGGGAACTGTAAATGGCCTTTCCGTTTCTGGCGGTCAGGCCCGGCCTGGTGTTGGGGCTTCATTAACAGTCCGCACCCCGTATTCCCTTTCCAAGGTGGGTGGAAATACCAGTCCGCTTTATGTTATTGACGATTTTATCGCAGATGAGACAGCGTTTAATAATTTGGACGCTAATGAGATAGAACAAATTTCCATATTGAAGGATGCTTCGGCAGCCATATATGGTGCACGTTCATCGCAAGGTGCAGTCCTGGTAAGAACCAAGCGTGGTACCGAAGGAAAACCAAAAATTTCAATCAGCAGTCAGTTTGGTACCAACGACAAAGTCTCAGCGCCTGACATGCTTAGCGCCAACGAATATGGCGTTTTCTACAATCGCTACATGGGCATGAGCGGTAGGAATGTGACCTCCAGTCCGGTGACATCGTTTTTTCAACCCGACGAACTTGAAACCATGAAAGGTCTGAATTATAACTGGCTAAATGACGCTTGGAAACCAAATACCTCAGTCAAACAGAACATCAATCTGAGCGGTGGAAGCAACAGTGCAACTTATTTTGCAAGCGTCTCCTATTTTAAGCAGAACGGTAACCTGAGTACCCTGGATTATAGCCGCTGGAACTTCAGGGCAGGTGCTGATATTAAGGTTGCCAACCATTTTAAGGTTGGGTTACAGGTTTCGGGCGACTATGGTGAAAGGAAACAAACTTTCAATAAGATTGGAGGAGAAGTTGATGAAAACGATTACCTATCGTTGCTGACAACACCGGGTTATCTCCCAGGCTATGTCAGCGGATTGCCAATACTCAGGTATGGGCCACTGAACAAAAGGACAGACAATGATATTATTTATTACAACTATTATGAAATTGAAAGGCTTGCTAACCTTAAAACGAACCATCCGGCTGAAATCCGGATCAATACTGTCGCGGAATACGATTTCGGATGGAGTAAAATACTGAAGGGACTGAAATTCAAGCTGGCCTATTCAAAGGGCATTACAACCAATCTCTACAACCAGCTTGGTTCGTCCTATACCGGCTATTATTTCACCTCCCGGTCGGGGAGTGGAAACCATCTGTACGAGGGTGACCTGACCAGTTCTGCCAAAACCTACTCGGTTAAAAACGGTAACCGTTTGCTGCGCGACGGAGACAGAGGTGATTCCTATC
>JAVHPO010000202.1:0-22988 GCA_036170635.1 Prolixibacteraceae bacterium
GAACCTTATTTATGCTTTGGAGAGAAGGTTTTTTGTAAAAATTTCACCATGTAATCGACCGTAGTCTCAAACCACGGCTCGAACAACCAGAAAGGATGGGGCGTATTTGGGATTGTGTGTACTTCCGTGTAAATGCCATATTTGTTCAAAATGGCAATCAAGCTGTCGCGTCCTGCATGAAACCTGGGAAGCGCGCTGTTCACAAAAAGTATTGGGGGAGTATCTTTTCCCGCATAGATGAGCGGTGATGCCTCCATCCATTTTTCGGGAACTTGCTTGTATGTGCCACCAAACCACCATGCACCGGCCGAGGGTTTGGCTGGGTCACTGTCTTTCCCGCTTTCGTTGGGATCAGTAAAATCCAGGATCCCGTCCATGTCGATGATCGCCTGCAATTTTGTGGAATATTTTGCATTTTCCCCGTTTCCTTCAAATTTGGCCATACCACCGGTCATCCCTACCAAAGCTGCCAATTGTCCTCCGGCCGAACTTCCTGAGATAGCTATCCGGTTGGGGTCAACGAAGTACGCTTTGGCATGTGCCCGCATAAACCGGATAGCGGCTTTTACATCATAAACAGCTGCTGGATAAAGCGCTTCCGGCGAAAGCCTGTATTCAACGGTAGCGGTTACAAATCCATGTTTGGCAATGTTTTGCGCCAATGGGTTCTGCATGGTCCGGTTACCCGATCTCCAACCTCCGCCATGCAGAAGTAGAAGGGCAGGATAGTCTCCCCGTTTCTTTGGCCTGAAAATATCCATGTGCAAATCGCGTTTCCCGTAAGGGGTATCGGGCAATGTAGCGTAGACAACGTCATAATTTGCCACCGAACCTTCCGGAAGTTTGGCTACCACAATTTTGGCCTCAGGAAACTCCTTTTTGATCTTGAGCCACGCCTGGTAAGGGGTGAAGGAGGTATCGCGGGGAATTGGCCTTTGCTCAGTAGTATGGGCAGAAACAGAGGTAAAGACAATGATGTTAATAACCGAAAATAACAGTGTTACATTTTTCACAACTCAATATTTTTCGATGCATTGTAATTTGTGTCCTTTGTGACAACCTTTGTCCCGCATATGCGGGATCGTGGTTAAGTTTTTAATATTCACCACAAAGGGCTCAAAGGATGGCACAAAGGGTACACCAAGGAATTTATTGGTCCTTTTCCAAAATCAGCACCCAATCATTTCCATCCTTTCCTGTGCCCGGCGGATCGAATTCGAGCGTCTCTTTCTTTGATATTTTATCACCGCTTAAAATCTTTCCATCCCTGGGAGAATACCAGCTATATCTGAATTTATTCCCTTCCATCTGAGCAGTTTTAATGGCGATATTTCGTCCGTTCCAGGTATATACCAGCAGGCAATTCTCTCCCTTCAGGGCAGTCAGGTGATTGTATCTTTCACCTGGGTCCTGCAATATTGATTGGGCAGGCGCCAACGCTTCAAAATGATACTTCTGCATCAGGTTTTTCAAATGGATCATCTGTGTTGCACCAGGCGCATAGATTGCCTGCTCCCAGGGTTCCTTCGCGCCATAACCACCTGTTTTAGCTCCCCTTTTCTGCATTTGCATCACCGAGTTATTGCCATAGGTGAAACCACATGCCCCTGAAAAGACCGACCAGTAAGCATATCTGCGCAGATCGCTGTCGGTCCATCGGGGCTGCAAAGTATCGTGTAATCCGTGCGGAATTCCCTCATAGGAGGGTTCTCCGTCAAGGGTTGGTTTCACTGGGCTCTTGTTATAATCTACCTGAATGTACCGCCAATTGTCTTCGCCATAACGGTGATCTGCCTTGGCTGTGTCCTGAGCGTAGTCGCGGTGTCCTGACTGAAACATATTGAAATCCAGCCACGGTTCATTGTGGAACCATTCGGAAGAGTGTGTTCGACCAAATGGATGGAAGGTTACGAGATGGTTGGGATCCTCTTGTTTCAGGGTATTCCCGATGGTATTCCAGATTCGGGCGGAATCATCCCCCCTGACATCCCCGCCATTGAGCCAGATAATATTCGACCGGTCCCTGTATCTCCGGGCTAAAAATCCGGCAAAAGCTTCAGCCTGGTTGTTGCTGACATGTCCGGACTTTACATTTGATCCCCAGATCGGAACAAGGGCAAGGTAGATCCCCTTTTTTTCAGCTAAATCAAGCACAAAATCCAGATTTTCCCAATATCCCCTGCCAGATGAAACTGACAATTTTGGGGTAGCAGGATTCCTCCCTATCAAAGCCGAATCTCCATCCGCATTTGTTATTGAAAGCGAATGCAACAGCATTACCTGTATCACATTGAACCCTTGCACCCTGCGGGTTTCAAGGTATTTTTCGGTTTCCTCCCTGTTAAGCTTGCCGAGGAGCAGCCAACCGGTATCACCCAACCAGAAGAAAGGCTTCCCATCAGCGGTCAGGTATCGTCCGTTTGCCGAAACCGCAAGATTTGGACAATTTTTAGTGGTTGACGGAGCAATAAATGCCGAAGTTAGAAGCAAACAAATTGCCAATCCTAAAATAATTCTCATATAAATCTTTATTACACCTCGTTTTACAAATTACACAGAGTTACATTATTGCTTATTTGGCCAGAACATTGTGCTCAGGGGCCCATTTTTTTTGCCATTCAGGATATTTATCCAGTGCTGTCTGAGGTGCGTAGGTGTACCAGCCATATCCACTTCGGCGTTCGCGACTTACTTCGGCCATCGAATAAAGCAACTTGCTGTTGCGGTCCGAAAAGAGTGGCTTTTCTGTTCCTATCTCGTAGAAACGGGTCCAAATTGGAGGGGCGGTCGAATCAACCACGACAATCCTGTCGATGCTGTTGATTTTGTAAGGTGTTTTTTCAGGGGGGGCCGGAATCGTTTTAACCCTGGTGTTGTATATTTTCGATTCATCGAACCATTTGACAGCGCTCTGGATCGCTTCGATAATTTTCTTATCGGGATTGTCCAGGTTCATCAGGAACAATACGATTTGTACACTCTCTCCATTACAAATGCTGGGCATTTCATAGGCCCTTGCCCATGCCGGCTTCAGGTCAAACTCATTGTGCTGCTGGCACCATGCTGTTAACCTTCCTTTGCTAATGATCTGGCATTTCAGGATACACTCCATTCCCTTGTCGTAAGCATTTTTAGTACTTTTCCGAAGATCCTTGTCCACAAACGCAAACATGGGATCGTTGTCGCTGATCTTTTTCAGTGTCTCCATCACCCCCATGTAGGCTCCGTCGTTGAAGGTGATATGGCTGCTGTAATTTTTAGCTTCCAACGGGAAATATTGTGGCCAGCCGCCGTTGGGATACTGCGCCTTGAGTATAAAGCTGATGCCCTTCAGACAGGCTTCTTTATACTTCTCGATAGATGTCTGGATATACGCCTGGGCAAGATATTGGACGTGCGTGTAGGTAGTCGAATTATCGAAAGTGGTGTGGTTTTGATCTTTGGTTTTGATCAGAATTTCTACCTGCTCACCGGTCAGAATGGCCTGCATGTCATAATTTTTGGGCCAGCCACCGTTGTTTCGCTGGTAAAGCAGGATATTATCGGCTATTTTTGTGATTTCCGATTCCGGATACACGGGTTGATTGACTACCGGATTGACAATATTACCGTCATCTTTGATTCCATACCAGTGGTTTCGGCTATCCGAAAAAGGGCTCATACTAATAGGAGTGAACTGTTTGTTCTCCTTGTTTTGTGCGACAAGATTAATTGCTAACCCCAGCAAAATAATTGCAAGGGAAATTCCGGAAATTTTAAATTTTATTCTCATGATATATTGCTTAAACTATTCACTTGTAATACAATCAATTATATTTATTACCAAAGATCATTTTCACCACAATAGGCACATAGGACACAATAGTCCTATTGTGTCCTATGTGCCTATTGTGGTGATTTCATCCGTTTGTACAGCCAGGCAACTGCAGCCCCCTCAAACGGGGCGCTGACTGCTGTTGAAACGCCTCCGGAAACCTTCGTCGCTGATTGGACTATCTCTCCGGTCGTTGGATTAATCCAGCTCAAATTATAATTTGTACTATCTTTTGTAAGATCAATATTTAACGTCGGTGATTCCGAAAAAAGGATATACCCGTACCCTATTTTACCCAGGACATATTGTTTTGAAGCCGGATTGCTCATTTGTAGCGGTTTCATTGCTGTTGCCTCCTTCAAAAAATTGGCATCCTTAACTTCCGGTAGTGCAGCAAGCGACCCTCCTCCCATGAAGGCTGCCCAATCTGCAAACTGGACTCCCCGCCGGGAATAGACGATTGCCTTACCAGGAAATTTAAGGCGAAATTCGCTCACTGCCCTGTAAATCTGGTCAAACGAAGTCTCGCCCACCTCGTAAACACGTGCATATTGCCGTTCGGCCATGCTAACGCCACCGGGCGGGGCATACAGAGTGCCATCTTTCCGGTACTGCCATTGAATCACGTCCACGATATCGACAACCGCGGCCCGTTTTGGATCAGCCAGAATTGCATCCTGCACATCTTTGGTCCCGGGGAGCATCACCAGAACATGCTTGTTGTTTTCACGCTCCCACTGGGCGATCACATCCAGCCAGAATTGCACAAAATGCAGCGGACCGCTATATTCCATTCCCAAATGGTGAATAACGTTGGTATTCTCCATGAAATTATCCAGGCTTTTTCGGATGTATGCCCGATGGAACTCCTTTCTCACAACATTCGTTGTATCGTAAAATTCGACCGCCATGTAAACCCGCTTGTCACCTGCATAGTGGGGATTCTCGGCAAATCCAGGATCATTGATGTTGTTGGCCGTACGCCAGGGATAGTCGGCCCAGTGTGCCCCCTCTTCGATGATGTTGTGCTGAAGGTAATGCTCTTGCAAAAAGAGCAATCCTTGCTGATCAGCCAGACCGGCAAATTTTTTGAGCCGCAGCCAATACCAGGTGTTCCATTTGGCGAGATCATATTTACTCAACCGGTCGAAGGCTTCACCCTGACCGCTCCTGCTGAAAGGTTGTTCATAAAAAGGCGCCCAGACATCGGCATTGGCACGGCGTGTGCGGGCATGGTCGTCACGACGGCGTTCGTACCAGAGCGCCGGAAAATTTTGCATCACAGCTACCCTGTTTTTGACCATATCGGATACCAGGGTATCCAGATCGTCGGTTAGACCACGGCCTGTCCGACCAGGGACAAAGCGAACCAGATTGGGGGACGGCTTAATCAATTCGCTGGGTCGCGTTGATCCCCGCCAGAGGGAAGTACGGTTCTTCTTCCCTGTCAGCACCTGATTCCCCTGAACAATCCAACCATTCTTGATTGAAATGGAGGGCGCCCGGACAACTGTTTTCAGTGGAACTTTGTATCCGGTATCATCAATTTTTTTAGCTCCCGAAAGATCTGAAATGATTGGGAATTGGCGGATCATCCGGTCTATCCATTCATCCATAATCAGGTCGGGGGTTTTGGACCGCTCACTCATTGCTGCCGACAATTCACCGGTTGGGGCGGTTGTTTCACTTGATTCGCTGGTAAGAATTTTCTCATCTTCGGGTGACATTTTCCCAGTTCTGGCTTCCAGTTGGGCGTAATAGAAACTCTCCGGTTTTACGAAAGTATGCTGCAACTCATGATGCCCGTCGCCGTAACCCTGCGCCCAACTGGCATAGGCCCAGTTCTGGGCCGTCGGGGGAGCCGGCAGATGGATCTGTGCCGCCCTGCATTGCCAGCAGAGTGAGTTGGCAGCGCTCCAACCACCACCCTGGCCGTCAACATCCCGGTAGGCAAGACTGATAATACCTCCGTCAACGGTCATTTTATCGAACAGCACTCCGGTCGCCCAACCCCCGACAGCACCGCTGAAATGGGATGGCATGTAGGAGTAACATTGCACGAATGCATTGGGTCCCGGGGTCGTAAATCCAACAGAAAAAGCATGATAACCGTATTCGGCATAGCAACGCTGAAACAGCACCTGCTGACCGAGCGTCTGAAATGAATAGCGTCTGTAGTTCCCTATTTCGCCGACAGGAGCCAGCGATTTACAATCCTCAACGGTGATGCGCCGGGCAGTTTCCCATACGGCGACCGCAGAACTCACAAAATGCTCGGCGACGACTCTTCGCACCCAGGAATCGGTAACATTGTCCAGGGTGATGGCCATCCAGCGATGGTTTTCGTCCTTTGTGTTTGCGGCATCAAATGTCGAAACACACCGGAGGTTCTCTACACCCACCCGGCTGATTTGACCGGTCCAGTTGTATTTGGCTACACTGCCGCCACCATACCTGGGATCAAGCGAATTGGGAAGCGGAACATCCAGCGTGATCGATTCGGGCGTAATGGCCACCACTTTCCGGTACCAGTTTTGGTCGAAATCACCTGGCTCCCATTTTGTCAATGTGTAATCTACATAAATCCCAATTTTATCGGCTCCGATTTTCTCCAGCCACTCTTTGGTGGAAGGACGATTTACAACCACCTGGTCCCCGACTTTGAAAGTGTGTCCATTTTTAAAAGTGAGAATCGTTGAATTAACAGGAAAATATGTGTCTGCCAAGAGAATTGGTAATCCAATAATCCGATTATTAATCCCGGTAATCCGGATCAGGGTCTCACGGTCGACACCTGTTCCGATCAATACTGTACCATCAATATTGCAACCACTTCCGCGCAAAACTACGCCCGTGGTTTTAATGGTCAATCCTCCCGCCACTTCAAAAGTTCCCTTTTCAAGGAGAATAGCTCCACGGAAACCATTCTGATCCATTGGCAAAGCTGAAACATAGTCGATTGCGGTTTGAATTTGGGTAGTCGCATCGCCTTTTATTACAGACACTATCACTTTGACAGGGACATTCGGTATCGCCGTTTCTGAGGCCATGTAGCCGCAATAGGAAAAATCGGGGACCCTGTCGCCATTTGGGGCAGCTTTGTAGGATAACTTTCCGTCTTTCGAGATTTGAACCGGGGAGTTTGGGGTGGTTTCAAAATGGGCATAGGTTAATTGTGTGGGAAACCAAATAAGCAGAACAGCAACAAAAAATATCCAATATGTTTGTTTCGAGTGCATGCAAGAATATTTTAAGAAATTGAATAAATTTAAAAAATGCGAAATTATTGTTGCTTCGTTGACGAGATGCTTAGTGTTTCACGCAAAGGACGCCAAGGTAAACCGCAAAGTAACGCAAAGTTCAAATCGAAATTCTTTGCGTCTTACTTTGCGAACTTTGCGTGAAATTTTTTTGTTATTCATTTACAGACTTTATTGATTCAATAATGAGGGACTACTAACAAAATCTTTTACTATTCCACATTCAATTGAATATCTACAATTTTCGATAAACAAAATTATCAAATCTTACTTTTCCTTCACCGAAGGCAAACAAACCGGTACGCAAACTCATGAACCCACCAAACACATTGTGGTTAAAACCCGTTGCATCGATGGTTCGCTCCAAACGATTCCAGGCTTTTCCATCATTGCTGAAGTAGAAGCTGATTTCATTTTCGTCGTTCAGTATGCGCAAAAAACCATGGTTGCCGAATTCATTCTTCGCCCTGATTTTGGCATTTTGCTGGTTGAACACGGTAAACCGGTCAGCATCTACTGAAATCCGTAAGTTTCCCTGTTCATTGTAAAACAGGCACAAACCTGCTTTCACATCTCCATCGATGGTGTATTCAACCTGAACTTCATATTTTCGGTCGGCAGCATTCACCAGCAAAGGAGAGCTGTTGGAAAATGAATTGCCTTCCGCCTTAAGGATCAATTCTCCGTTTTTTAGTTCAAACCGGTTGGGCAAATATTGTTTGAAGAACTGCCATTGTAGTCCCAGCTCCCCACCTGAAAAGTCATCAGAAAATTGGTCAGCCAAAACTTTGGATTCTCCTACAGGAATTTGAATCGGATCGCTGCTTTTCACTCCTTCAGGAACCCTGAACCAGTGATCTTTGGTCCATTCGATGGGCAGCATAAGGGTTTGACGGCCCAGTGTCTGAAAATACTTCTCGTAGCCGTGATACATGATCCACCAGTTGCCATTCACGTCATCGACCAGCGTTCCATGACCTTGGCACCACCACCGTTCACTTCTGTCGCTGGTGTGAACGATCGGATTAAAGGGAGAATTTTCCCATGGGCCAAAAGGGGTTTTCGAACGTGCAGACACTACCAT
This sequence comes from Prolixibacteraceae bacterium, assembly GCA_036170635.1. Classification (GTDB taxonomy): domain Bacteria; phylum Bacteroidota; class Bacteroidia; order Bacteroidales; family Prolixibacteraceae; genus CAINVV01. The sequence goes on from JAVHPO010000202.1 coordinate 8,159, forward strand.
GTGAGCAGTCGCCGGACCAGCAGTCCCGCCTTCGGCAACAGTTTGGTAGAAATATCCATTCTTTACGGTTGATTTTGGCGACTCAAGGCAGAAACATTCCGTGCTCCAGTCTTTTGGAAATTGCCATCCGGCATAGGAAAAAACGGGCTCGCCAACTGCGGAAAGTCCATCCTTGGCCAATTTTACGGTAAAGCCGTTGGATAGATATAGATAGCGGTTCCCGTCGGCATCCACCACATGCCCCGGATCAATAAATCCCTGCAGTTTCAGGTCGATAGGGGCAGACCATGGACCGGCAAGAGACGAAGCGGTTACCACCCAATTCTTTTTCCCGGCTGGAAAATAGATGTAATAGGTATCGCCGTATTTTACCAAATCTGGGGCCCACACTGAACCCACATATTCGTGCAAAGCAAAGCCAATCCGTTCCCAGTGAATCAGGTCGGTCGAATGCCATACCAGCAATCCCGGACAATATTCGAAGGAAGAGTGGGTCATGTAATAATCCATTCCTACCCGCAAAACCGATGGATCAGGATAGTCGCCCCCCAACACCGGATTTTGGAAAAACTTACCATTTGGGGCTGTTTCAACCTTACCTATTTCCCTGGAAATGGCCAACTTACCAGAAATCATAAATCCAGTTAATGCAATAAGGATTACCAGTTTAAAATTTTTCATTGATTGATCTCTCAATATATTTGAAAATCTGTTTGACTTTACTTTTTGACAGGTTTTGATTTGTCGTCCGGCATCTTGACTGACCGCAAATAGCTCATTAACAGGTCCATATTTCTAATGTATTCGCCAGTTGAGATATAATCCTGATCTGAAGGGTCCCGGTAGGGGGAAGTATCCGTTTCGTCACCAACATTGGTGGAGGCATACTGATCTGTAGGCTCCTGTTTCTCTCCATCGCCGATGTAGGGATGACTGGTATTGGCATGTTTGATCAGCCAGCGGCCATCACTATCCAGAGAACGGATGATTTCCCTGACGGTCACCTCTCTTGCAGGACCTTTGTATGCATCGCGGTTTAAATCATAAAATGTTTGCGGAGATCCTTCGCCGGTAAATTGCCCGGGCATTAACGGAGAGTCCCTGGCGACCTCCCCGGCAGGGAGCGCTGAGACTCTTTTGTATTCCTCCTTAAGCATCTCGACTGGGACAAAGCGTTTCCCTCCATAGTGCGACAGCAGGTTTTTGCTATTGTAATCAACATAATAGAATCCGTATTTGACATTGGAACCTTTTCTGTGCACATAGAGCGCCTTGTTGCTACCTATTTCCACAAAGCAGGGATGTGTTCGTCCTCCATCAATTTCATTGGAAGGTAGTTTGGTAGTTTCCAACCAGCTAATCGCGTCCGGAACATGGGCCAGAAATTTCCTGTCTCCGGTATACTGGTAAAATTTCAGTAAAAGCATTGCATTGGTACAGGTGGGCGCCGGCATAAAAGCTGCAGGCTCGTAGGTACGCGCGCCGGCAGTCTCCATGTCGAGATTCATCTGATATCCCCATGCACCGCAGCCATCCTGCGAAGTAAGGTAAAAATTCATTCCGCGCCGGATTGGATCCAGAAAACGTTCCTCACCCAGCACCTGGTAACATTGGATCAAAAAATGGATGTTTTCCCAGATCACATCGTCATTGAAAGTATAATAGGAGGTATAATCGGGATGCCCTGCTTTGTTGAAGTCATATTTAAGTGGATAACGCTGCGGCCATCCTCCGATAGGATACTGACTTTTGATGATAAAATCAATGGCTTTGTCCAGTGCCGGTTTGTAGACGGGATCCATTTTTTCGACGTACATCCTTAGCAGGAAACGGGCTGCATCGGAGGTGATATCATCATCGAATGTGGAATTTCCGTAGTAATGCTGAAACTCTTCGAGCCTCCAGCCATTTTTCCCGATGGTGTTGTACCACTGTTTCAGGGAGCGGTCGCCGGCGAAATCGATCATGTAGTTCCATCCACCTTCGTGGCTCTGGCCCCAGATGATGGCTGCCGCTGCTTTGGCCGCTGCCTGGTAATAAAATTCGTCACCGGTTACCTTATAGGCATCCAGAAACAGATGCCCCATGCTTACCGTACCCGGATGCTGCAACCAGATCATGGTATTATAAGCTTCCATCTCGCCCCATTTCCGGGAGAAATCGGGCAGGTAATACCAGACATAACCTCCGTTGGTGGCAGCTTTTTGAACCATGAACTGGGTTGCCTTCAGCATGGATTGTTCGGCATCCTGAACAAGTTTACTGTTTTGGGCCAAAAGCTGCAAATTGCCAATTAAAACTAATACAACGATTAAAAATGAAGTTCTGACGAATCTCATGACTATTTTTTAATTGATAAAAATTAATTTCATATTATATTGCATATCAACAGATTGCTTCGTCGTTCCTCCTCACAATGACGGTATGCTGTTGATTTTGTGAGGGAGGAGAGAAGGAGGCGGATCATCAGTTTTCGGTAATAGCAGAATCGCCGCCCGCCTCCTTCTCTCCTCCCTCACCTCCAAAAAAACAATCCGTCATTGCGACCACGAGGAACGAAGTGGGAAGCAATCTGTTCGACTACTCAGAATTTTACTTTATCAAAGTTAATCAGTCTTTAAAAATCGTAAAAACTGCTCTGGTTTTAATGCTTCCGGTGAAATTCTGATTTTATAGATGGCACCTTTGAACCAGGATTGTTCGTTCTGTCTGACGCCAATAGAGCTCTTTCCTCCCTTCAGCGTAAGGATCGCGATCCGGCTCTCCAACTCCTTTTTACCGTTGACATAGGTCTCCTGTTTCCCGTTGTCAACCACAAAAGCAACATGGGCCCATTGATCCAGTGGATGTAACAGTGTCGAATCGATCAGCGTTTTTTGCTGATCTCCCGATTTGACGAAGGCATCCAGGTACCAATTTTTCTTTGTCGATCTTAACTCGAGTAATACCCGACTACCACGTACCTCACCGCAATGAAAATACCGCTGTTCAAAATTTCCTCCTGAATTTGGTGAGATTATCAGCTCAATTGTAAATCGTTCCAGGCCAGACAATGGCATCTGATCCAGAAAGATTCCGTCAGTGGATCCATTGAAAAGCAAGGCTTTCCCGTAAGGGGATGCTATTATCTTTGGATTCCCCAAAACCCTGATATCCATGGCTTTAGATTCGACTAAATCACTGAGAATCCACTCTGTTACTTTGGATTTTTGAATTGATGTGTGCCTGTCAATTTGTTGCCCGCTTGAAAGAACAGGAACCATTAAACAAATCAGCATTAAAAGTCTCGGTAATCTCATGGTTGTTTCAATGCATTTTAAACAATTAAGCAACATTAAATAACCCGTCCGCAATTGGACGGGTTATTTTAACACTACTACTATAAAACAAACTAAAGCGAACTACTGTTGTGAAAATCCGTAACCATTTGTGATCAAGCCATTTGATTTTGAAATGGTTTCGGAAGGCATGGCAAACAAATAACGCGGAGGGGTACCGGCGGCATAGAAAGCATCCGTATAACCCTTGAAGATATTTGTGGTGTAATGTGCTTCGTTGGCCACAATGTTGGAGGCCCAGGCGGTCTTTTTGTAACCGGCTGCTTCTAGGGCCTTGGCCTCGGCACTTGCCGGATCAATGTATTTGAACAATCCCTGAATGGCCAGATTTCTGTTTCCTGTAAGGTTGGTATACCCGGATGATGCCCACAAATCACACTGACCGCGCCAGCTTGGATACCTGACGGCATAGGTCGGATCGGTTTCGGCCACTTCACATTGGGTGGTCAACATCTTGGCAATACCCAAATCGTTCATGTTAACCGCTTTGACCCAAATGAAATTGGAAATGGTGTTGCCATTTGCAAAAGTGTAATATCCCTTCGATTTAAGTCCTGCCACCATAGCGATCTCCAAATCGCGCAGTTGTTTAATCTTTTCCGGCATCTTACCTGTACGGATCAGGTCATATCTGCGGAGCCCTTCACCGGCAAACTCCAGTTTACGCTCCTGTAGGATCGCCTCTTTCAAAGCATCACCCGATAAACCATTCACATAATTGGTAACCTTTTCCGTTCTGTCAGCAGCAAGGAATGCACGGCTGCGAACTTTGGTCAGTTCTGCCTTGGCCCTGGCTTCGTCGCCCAATTCGGCGGAAACCTCTGCCATCATCAGGATAACATCCGACATCCGCATGATGGGCCAGTTGATACCAGACGCACGCTGTGAAGTTGTATACGGTTTTGCCATGCGGCTTTCGTCCCATTTGTTATTGGGCAAACCACCGTTGGAGCGGGAACCGGGGGTAAAAGCGATGATCTTTTCAACGCAGGCACCTGAGTTGGAAGTGACCGTAGTTGTCACATCGCGGCGAATGTCCCTGGGATCAAAATCACCATAATAGAAGGCCGGATACATACGGCTTTGTCCGTAGCTTTTGCATGGGAAAGCGTTGGAACCACCCCCATCGGAAGGACGGCCAAAAGCATAGGGGCGCTCGGAAAACTGGCCCTGGGTCTCAGCAATTTCGAACAATGATTCCGGACTAACCACAAGATCCATGTTGTATTGGAAGTTGCGCTGGAAAGGATTGTTGAAACCTGCACCTCGCGTATCGGTAGTTATCAGGCCGGCGGTCCCGGAATTGGTGATGCACAAATCCAGGTAGGTCTTTGCGATGTCATAATACTTTTTGTAATCGGTACGGCGTTGATATTTGGCATTCCACATTTCTCCGCCAAGCTGTGTAAAGGTCACTGTTCCATAGTTGAAATCTGAACGGCGCAATCCGTAGCCACCGGCATGCAAAGCCATTCTGGCAATCAAACCCTGAACGAAGGTGCGGCTGAACCTTTCAGCATTGATGCCACCTTCACCAAGTCGGTACATGAGCGGCTCAACATCTTTCAATGCACCAATTTCAAAATCGTAGATATCGTCGCGGGATGATAATTTAGCACCGTCAACCTGATCTGTAGCGTAGATGGGTTCTGAAAAATGGGGAACATCGCCAAAATAGCGGATCAGTTCGTGGTACGCCGATGCACGAAAAGTAACAGCCTCACCGTAAAGTTGGGTCCATGCTGTAACCTTTCCGGCGGCTTTTGCTGTTTTGAATTCCTCCTTCGTACCTATCACCGCAATGATCATATTGGCACGGTTGGCAACTCTGTAAAAGCTGGCCCATGAGTTGATCGCATCCGCGAAGTCGATGGTAAGATCGGCAGCATACAAACCTTCCGGAATATGGCGGGTCTGGGCATCATAGGTCTCAGGATGGCTTTCTGCATCCGAACCAACTACCTGTACATCATAGAACAGACCATTGTTGCAATTTCGCCATATTTCATAACAGCCAACCATCACTTTATAGGCTTCGTCAGGGGTGGTAAACACGAAGTCCTGATCGACACTGGAAGGGGAAGTTACATCCAGGTAATCCTTGCATGAATAACTCGCAAACATCAAGAGAGTCAGGAGTGTAAATAATATCTTTTTCATAATTGAAGTACGATTAAAAATTAGAATTCAACATTTAAACCGAACGTAAACGAACGTGCACGAGGATAAGAACCCCAGTCAAGTCCGGTGGTCGGATATTGCGCACTACCCTGACTAGTATTGGTGTTTACTTCCGGATCAAGTCCAGGATAATTGGTCCAAATAAATGCATTGTAAATGGTGCCATAGAAGCGGACTTTGCTTAAACCAACTCTCTTTGTCAGATCTTTGGGAACAGTGTATCCGATCGTAACATTGTTCAACCGCAAATAAGAACCATCCTGAATCCCGAAGGTTGAAACAACCGGATTTTCGTGATATGGAAGGAAAGATGTTGCATTGGCATTCAAAGCAGTCAATGCAGTTGGATCAGTTACACTTACCAGCTGACCAGCTTGAATATCATAAATTTTGAATGAGCTGGAAAGGTAATTCAACCTGTTTTTGTACAATCCATCCTCCTTGCTTCCATAAAAAGCGGCCAGGTAGTTGGCATTGTAAATCTGGTTCCCGTAACTCCAGTTGAACCCAAGTGAAAAATCAAGATTTTTGTAATTTCCCTGAACATTGAAACCTCCTGTGTGTTTGGGGTTCATGTTACCGATTACATCCACATCTTTTTCATTGACAATTCCATCGCCACTAATGTCTTTAAATTTGACAACTCCCGGATAGGCTACCTGGGCTCCCGGTTTTTTGCCCGTTGTTCCATAAACAGTACCAATGATACCGGCGCCAATGTCGGGTACCCCTGTTTTTAGCGTATATATACCATTCGCATAGGTAAAATCATCCACTTTGTACCAGCCGTCATACTGATAGCCGCGAACCAAACCTACCGGACTGCCTTGTTTCAGAATGTAATCACCCGTATTTGGCTGGGTCATGGAAGATCCCCATTGTGTTTTGTAGAGGCCATTTACGCCGGGCGCCAGTTCATCCACATTACCCTTGTTGAAGTTGATGTTGAAATTGGCGCTCAGGTTGAAATCTTTTGAGCGAATGATATCGCTTCCCAAAGAAAATTCTATTCCCTTGTTGCTGGTACTTCCAATGTTGTCATAAATGGAGGAGAATCCGCTAATGGTAGGAATTGAAGTCAGCATCAACAGATCTTTGGTTGTGTTCCAGTAAGCATCGATGGTACCATAAATCCGGTTGTGGAAAAACCCGTAATCAAAACCAACATTTCGTGTGACAGTAGTTTCCCATTTCAGGTTTGGATTTGAGATAGCGGCGGAAGCGGGGGAATAGGCTACCTGTTGGGACTCATTAACTGACCATTTTGTCAAACCATCCGATTTCCAGTTCATCCGCCACAGGTTGGCGCTGATCCCGTCGTTCCCAACAGTCCCATATGAGAGTCTGAATTTCAGGTTGTCCATCCAGCCTACATCTTTCAGGAACGATTCTTCCTTCATTCGCCATGCGAATGCTGCTGCGGGGAAATAACCCCATCTTTTGGTAGGAGCAAACCTTGACGAACCATCGGCACGGAAAGTGGCGGTGAGCAAATAGCGGTCCATGAAGGAGTAGTTGGCACGACCGAAAAATGAGAGCATGCGACCCGGTGTCCCGGTACCTGAGCTATAACCATAATAATTGGTTGCACCTACACTTGCCCTGTATTGATCCATCATACCGAAGGCACGATCAGAATTGAAAGATGCCGGATAGTAATTACCCCACATACTCATAGATTCAGATCCGGAATTTGAAACTTCCTGACCTGCAAGTATCAATAATTTATTATTTTTCCCCAATCCCTGCAGTTCATAATTCAGGGTATTGGCCCAACGCATGCTCCAGCCTTCAGATGAAGACATAGATGCATTCCCACTATAAGTTTTATTGCCCAGGGCATCAAAATAGTTGTTGTAAACCGCACCTGACCAGGTTTTTGTTTTGTTCCAATAGGTCTTTAATCCCAATTCGGAACGGGCAGAAAGCCCCTTGATAATAGTCCAGTTCAGACTTGTATTACCAACCAGTGACCTCTCTTTTGTTTCCGGTGTGTAGTCCAGGGTACGGGCAACCGGATTGTAAACATCCTGGAGACGAGTGTCATACAATCCGAGGGATGTATTTTTAGAATCATCCAGTTCTCCAAGAACATCTGCAGTGGCAATCGGCCTGAACCAAAAAGCAGAAGATAAAATCGATCCTGTCCCATTTGACGTTCCTTCATTTCCAACCTTATCAATATTGGTATAGCGTGTATCCAGGGTCAAATTAAGATTTTCGCTCAATTTCTGATCCAGTTTAATCGAAGCATTGGTACGTTTGTAATAGGAATTCACCTTCATACCCCCTTCATTGATGTTGTTCAGAGAGATAAGGAATTTAGTTTTATCATTACCTCCGTTGATGCTGACATTGTGACTCTGAGAGGTAGATTGATTATAGATTTCTTTCGAATAATCTTTGGATGCCACATTTTTGTAATGGTCAATCCCCGCTGAATTGTTGTAAGTTGCCGCCTTGCCCCCTATGGCCCACAACATTTCCCATGCGTTGGAATAGGTATCGCTAATGGCTTTTGCATATGCCCAGTTATAGGCAATATAGTTGTATGAATCCATGGTTTCCAGGTACTTGGTCGGTGTATTTACTTTCACATAACCATCATAGCTGACTGTTAGTTTACCGCTTTTCCCACTCTTCGTAGTAACTATAATTACACCATTGGCCCCTCTTGCACCATAAATTGCAGTTGAGGATGCATCTTTCAAAACATCAATACTTTCGATTTGATTGGAGGGAATATCACTGATTGAGCCAACAGGAAATCCATCCACAATGAAGAGCGGATCATTGCTTTGTGAAATAGATCCACCTCCACGAACCCGTATGGATATTGAGGCATCCGGTCGTCCGTCCTGAGATACCACACTCACACCCGGGAGACGGCCCGAAAGTGCCGAGGCCACATTAGAAACAGGAATTGCAGTGAGTTGTTCCCCTTTAATGGAGGCTACAGATCCGGTCACATCCCGCCTTTTGACAGTACCATAACCAACAGCAACAACCTCTTCAATGACCAGTGTACTGCTTTTCAACTGAACATTAATGATTTTTTGGCCATTGATACTGACCTCTTTTGTGTCGAACCCGATAAATGAAAAAATAAGTACATCTTTGGATGTATTACCAGGCATAATAGTAAATTTACCATCCATATCGGTGATTACTCCATTGGTTGTTCCCTTCACAACCACATTCGCACCTGGTATTGGAATGTTGGTATCGTCAACCACAACACCGGTAACTTTTTGGGCAAACAGCTGAGCGCCCGAAAAAATCAGAATCAGTGCTAACAGGCAAACCTTTCCAGGAAAACTTTGCTTCATCTTCATCATAGTTAATTTTAGAGTTTATTTATAGTAAGAACGATTATTTGTTGTTGTATTCCAGCGACGCCATGATAAACGGACCAACCCCCTTGGGATCATTGTCACGTACCGGCTCATTGATGTAGTATTCATAAGTTCCGCTTCTGTATGGATTTCCTCCCAATCCGGCTACCGAACAACATCCGGTCAGACTAATGGTTCCATCGTTGTTCTCACGAATCAGCTTCCTGACTATTCCGTTGTATCCCTTGACAGCAGTCTCCTTGAATTCCTGGTTGATGTACCCTTTTCGCACTGCCTTGAACAGGGCATAAACGAACATTGAAGAGCCGCTAGCCTCAAAATAGTTACCTTGACGGTTACCCTGGTCGAGCACCTGGTACCACAATCCTGTGGAAGGATCCTGCCATTTTTTTATTCCGGCAGCGACCTGTTTCAAGATGCCGACCAATTGGGCCCTGCCGGGATGGTCCTGAGGTAAAAAATCAAGAACATCCACCAATGCCATGGCGTACCAGCCCTCTGCCCTACTCCAGAAATTGGGAGAACAGCCTGTTTGCGGATCCGCCCATTTTTGAACTTTGCTCTCATCCCAACCATGGTAATTCAGTCCTACAGCGGCATTGTAGGTATGTTTGTGAACGATGACGAACTGATTCACAACATCATCAAAAGCTGCTGTCTCGTTGAATTTAGCCGCGTACTGCGCATAAAAGGGGGAGCCCATGTACAAACCATCCAGCCACATCTGGTTGGGATATCTCAGTTTGTGCCAGAATCCGCCCTCCCTGGTACGGGGCTGTTCCTTCAGCTGGTCCCTGAGAAATCTGATGGCTTTCTGGTACCGGTCATCCTTGCTTATCTCGTAAATATCGAAAAGGAATTTACCGGAGTTCACCGCATCGATGTTGTGCTCATCGGGTTTGTATCCCATAATCGACCCGGCCGGGTCGATAAAACGGATGGCGTACTTTTCTGCGTAGGAATAATAGTTCTGCTGATGGGTCACCTTCCACAACTGAACCATCGATTGGGCAATCAAACCTTGCGTATAGTTCCAGACAGGTTTGGGGTTAAAGTCAACAGTCCAGGGATCGGGGAATTGTTTGATTTCGGAGTCGGCCATTCTGACAGCCATTTTGACGCCATCAATTTTCGACTCTTGTGCGGAGAGTCCGCCAATGTATAACAGCAGCAATAACTGGACTAAAAGCCAATTTCTCTTCATGGTTAATCCTAATAAGTTTGTTAGTTCTATTAATCCAAAACTCCCTACAAAATGGAGAAAATCAAAAACATCAAAATGATCGTGATAACTACTGTCATCCCCACAATCATCCAGTTCACTCTTTTAAGTTTCCTGCTTGTATCTTTCATCAATTTTCAGGTGTTTGGTGTGGTAAAATTAGGCTATCAGCTTCCTAAAAGTGGATAAATTCATATCAAAAAGGAGGGTCAGGCGTATCGGATGCGGGCTATACTTCCCAAAAATGAGGCAAAAAAGGCATTCAGAAAAATGGGAAATACTCCATAATTCTGAATAACAGCAATTTAAACAGATAATTGAATTTGAAAATCTTTCGGCACAGAGCGTTTGACTGAATCCCTATTCCAGCCCGGCAGTGTGTTTCTCCATATACTCCGAAGCACTCATGTTAAACTCCTGTTTGAAGCTTTTGCGGAAGTGCGACAGATCTTTGAACCCAACAGCATAGGCCACTTCCGACACATTCATTTTTTTCTGCACCAACAACTGCGCCGCCCTTTTCAGTCTGATATCCCTAACAAACTCCTTAACTGTCATTTCGGTCATCGCGTGAAGTTTCCTGTAAAGCTGCATCCTGCTAACTCCGATTTCAGTGGCAAACCGGTCAATATCAAGATCAGGATCTGAGATGTTGCTTTCAACGACGTTGATGGCCTTTTGCAGGAACCGTTCGTCGGGAGAGCTTAGGATGATGTTCCGCGGTTGCAGGAACATCTCTCCCGAATATTTTTGTTTTAGTGATTGCCTTACCGACAAAATATTTTCAACTTTGGTCTGAAGGATGACCAGATCAAAGGGTTTGGTAATGTAGTCATCGGCTCCCAAACTCAAACCTTCTATCTCGTGCTCACGAGATCCGAGTGCCGTTAGAAGCAGAATTGGGATATGCGAAGTACGTTCGTCTTTCCTTATCCTGCGGCAGAATTCAAATCCGTCAACATCAGGCATCAATATGTCGCTGATGATGATGTTCGGTATAGTTTTCAGGGCTATGTTCCATCCCTCCTGGCCATCCTTGGCCTCGAGGATGTGGTAGGCGGATGAAAAGTGTGATTTAATGAAATAGCGCACATCGGCATTGTCATCCACCAACAGCATAATTTTTTGTCCGGCGATGGCAAGTTCGCTGGTGTGATCTTCCACCAAATTGCCCTGAACTTCCTCACCATCTGTTTCTGCAACTCCAGAATCAGCAGTTGCACCAACAGATTTTGGATCGTCATAAGGCAGTTGAACGGTAAATTTGGAACTTTTCCCCTGTTTGCTGGTAACGAAGATCTTTCCATTGTGCAGTTTCACCAGCTCTTTGGTCAATGCCAAACCGATGCCTGTCCCGGTTTGCGAAGAAAACTGGTCGACCTGAAAGAAACGATTAAAAATTTTCTCCAGATTGGACTCAGAGATACCTATTCCTGTATCCTTAACGGTAATTTCAACCATCCGTTCCTCGGTAGATTCATGACCGGCATCCTGATCCTCCGTATCAAAAACCAGAGATAAGTTAACTGTAATCTTTCCTCCTTTGGAGGAAAATTTGAAGGCGTTGGACAAGAGATTGTTCATGATCTTGGCCACTTTGTCTTCATCAAAATTGGTGACGATCTCTTTTTTCAGTGAATTGAATTTGAGTTCAATCTCCTTTTCTTCCGCGAACTTTCTAAACGAACCCACGATCCCAGAGATAAATGAAACTATATCCCCCCTTTTGAGCACCAGCTTCAGGTTACCGCTCTCCATCTTCCTGAAGTCGAGAAGCTGGTTGATCAATTCGTGCAGCTGATTGGCATTCCGGTGCATGATCTCAAGATGCCCGGGGATTTCTGACTCGGGGATGGTATTGTTTCTTAGTTTCTCGAGCGGACCCAAAATCAAAGTTAAAGGGGTACGTATCTCGTGTGAAATATTGGTATAAAACCTAAGTTTCATCATGTCGAGCTCATGGAGTTTTTTCGCCCTGATCTTTTCAAAAAGGAGATTGTGCTTTAGCTTTTCCCTGTTCTGCAAAAACGAGATCAGCCAATAGAAAAGACCAATGATCGTCAGAAACATCAAAATCCGGAACCACCAGGTTTGCCATACAGGCGGAAGTACTTCAATTTTGAGAACCGGTCCGATGTTGCTCTCCTGCCTGTCGATTGACACTGTCTTCACCCGAAAGGTGTAATTACCCGGATTGAGGTTGGTATAAGTGGCCAATCGCTTATCCGAAGGATCTTTCCAGCCTTTATCGAATCCTTCAAGGTAGTAAGAGTATTGAACTCCCATGATATTGGCATAATCGAACGATGCGAATTCCAACTCTACAGAGTTTTGCTCGTACTTTAGTTTGATGTTGTCTGTCTCAGAGATACTTTTAGAGAGAACTCCTTTCCCATCCTCACTGATTTGTACACTTTTGTTGGATATTTTCAGGTCAGTAAAGACAATGGGGGCAAAATAGTCGCTGGACTTGATTTTGGCAGGATCGAAAATATTGAATCCTGAGATACCACCAAAAATCAACTCCCCGCTTGGAAGTTTGTAAGCGGCCCCATAGGTAAACTGATCGTTCTGGAAACCGTTCTTCGTTGAAAAATTGTGAAAACGCTCCTTCTCAGGATCGAATTTGGAGAGGCCATTGGTGGTGCTTATCCACAAAAAATGTTCATCGTCTTCCAATATGCACAATGCCTGATTGTTGGACAAACCGTTCTTTTCGTTGTAATATTTGATAACCCCCGTTTCTTTTGAATAGAGTGCGATCCCATGACTAAGTGTCGTGATCCAAAACCTGTGTTTGGAATCCTCCATCATATACCTGGTGGATTCGTTAAGTCTCACTATTTTTTTGTTTTTGGGATTGTACACTACCATTTCTGATGCCCCAATCCAAAGACAATGGTCGCGGTCTTCCGCCAGCCAGTTGACCTGCTGACCATCGACGAGATTGAGGAAGTGGAGGAATTCACCTGTCACCGGATTGTATTTATCTACCCCTCTTGAGGTACCAACCCAAATATCTCCATTGCTGTCGCGCAACAAGGCCCATACCCTATTGTCCGACAAACTGCTGGGATTGGATGGATCATTTCTGAAATGTTTAAATGTTCCTGATTTGCGGTTGTAAAGATCGAGCCCGCCGAGGAAGGTCCCAATCCAGATATTTCCATTTTTGTCGTCGACAATCGCTTTGATGCAGTTGCTCGAAAGAGAATTCAGGTCGTTCTTCCGGGGTACCAGATAGCTGAAAAGTCCTGTCTTCCTGTCAAGGATGTTAATTCCCCCATTCTCGGTCCCGATCCAGATTTTTCCTGATGGGTCTACCCAAAAAGTATATATCTCGCTGTTGTTCAGATAGCGGTTGTCGCCAAGCATTGATTTATACCCCTGAATATTGATCCGCTCCTCAATCAGCAGGTTCAATCCCTGGCGGGTTCCAATCCACAAATTCCCCTTGGCATCCCTGGAAATACAAAGAATTGAATTGTTGACAAGGCTCTTCTGCTCCCTGTCATCATGGAAATATTTTGCAGTGACTCCTTTGAGGTTGTCATACAGATAGAGCCCACCTCTTGTGCCGATCCAGTACTTTCCGTTTGGATCTTTTGTAATAGCCCGTACTGTTCTGCAACGATCGTTCTCGGGATCAATTGGGATAGCCCTGACTTCAAGAGAGGTGGAATTTACCTTAAATAAGCCGTAAGTATAGGTCCCGACAAGCACAGTCCCATCCTGGTCAGGTAATATCTCCCAGATTTCATCATTGGAGAAGTTCTCAGGTAATTTCAACTGTTCTGCCTGGTTTGTCTGCGGATGATAGATGTATGCTCCTCTGTTGGTGCCAATCCATATCCTCCCGGAATGATCTGTGCGAATCACCCTGAAATAATCCGAAAAACCCTGAAGATTGGTTGGCCTTATGGTTGTTAACCTGTTCCCGTCTTCAATCCGATAGAGATTTGTCTCAGTGCCTACCCAAAGATTTCCATCATGATCTTCCATGATAGAGGTAACTGATACATCCTTGAGCGGAGCAGATTGCCCATTGTAAAAAATGTGTTGAAAGGTCTCCTTGTCCCTGTCAAATTTGTTGAGTCCGCCATTCTCTGTCCCAATGAACAATTGCCCTTTGCTATCCTCGTAAATGACCCGTACAAGGTTCCCCTTCAAGCTGGTCGAATCGTCCGGATCATTTTTGAAAACCGTAAACCGATAGCCATCGAACCGGCACACTCCCTGTGAAGTACCAATCCACATCCAGCCTTTACTGTCCTGTAAAACACAATGAATCTGATTGTTGGAAAGGCCGTGCTCTTGTGAGAAAAGATCAAAGCTGAGGTTGTTCACTACTTCGACAGCGTTGGAATTTTGAACCGATAATGCAAAAAAAGTCTGAAACACCAGCAGATAACCAAAAAGAAGGTGCTTTCTTGGTATAATGTGCCGGTTCAATTTCTCGATTAAGATGTTAACAAACATTCTTTGCGCTATTTTATTTCAGAACAGGCTAAAATACATTTTTCATGTATCTAAACCTCAAAAATCCTCTTGTATTCCAACAACTGACGGGGTGACTCAGAGTCACCCCGTCAGTTGTTAATAAGAATCGCTTGAAAGCCGCAGATTCACTGGCCTTCAGAAAAATTATCGCGAGGAAAAACTATTTAGTTTTTCCCGCTTTTTTCAACAAATAATCTGTATAATTCTCAGCCGCTTTCAGGTTCTCAAAATCG
>JAVHPO010000202.1:23088-46342 GCA_036170635.1 Prolixibacteraceae bacterium
CGATTGAGCACCGGATGCAGACTGACATGGTTGAAATAGATGCCAAACTCGGTTGCCAACTGATTGAGATGGGTAAATTCACAATTGGGGGCATCGTTGGCCATCAGTACCAGCACGCCACCCTTTTCAACCCATTTTTTGATGGCTTTGATATCATCCGCGAGGATGTAGTTTGGCGACTTCGACTCGGTCGTTGTGTCCGGATCGACGATGATGTAAACACTCAGGTTCGCCAGATTTTTTGACGTCGCGGCGCTTTCCAGCGTTGAAAGTGTTGCCCCCCTCTTCGTGAACAGCTCTCCCCATTGGGAATAGCCACTGTTCTCAGTATCTGTCCACAGATAGTGGAAGGGTTGGCCTTTGGCATTTGTCTCCCTGTTGTACCAATTGTCGAGACCGACAACCTGGGCATTGGATGTTAATGGAGAAATAAAAAGCGTCAGGAACATCGCTATTGCAAGGCTACTGAAAATGGACGGGCGTTTGCCAAAATTCTTCATAAGAGATATTTTTATAAATTTTAAAAGGTGTCTGGTTGAAAAAACTAAAAAGCAAATTTAGTGGTTTCTATCATAACTTTACCTTTGAGCCCGTTCCGGGAAGACAAAAAAAGAAAGGCTACAAAGTCACCAAATCACAGAGGCTCACAAAGGTTTAAATCTCAGCAATATATCCTTTGTGATATCTTCGTGCCTTGGTGACTTTGTGGCAGGAAAAGGCATTTCTAAGTGGGCCCACTAGCAAAAGGTGAAAATAAATGTCAGTGCATTGATGTTTTTTATATATATTATTATCTTTGCATTCACATAAATAAGACTATGGAAAAACTGGTACAAAAATTTTACGAAAAATACGCTTCAGTTCAAACTAAAATTGTACGCGATTTTATGTATGAAATAGATTGGTCAAACAGGGTCATCGGCATTAAAGGAAGCAGGGGGGTTGGAAAAACAACGTTGGTTTTGCAATACATTAAGCAAAATTATGCTCCTGACAACAGCGTTCTTTATGTGAGCCTGGACAATTTGTACTTTTCGGAGAATAAGCTTTACGATTTGGCTGATGTGTTCTATAAAAAAGGAGGAAAGCTGTTGGCAATTGACGAAGTACACAGATATGCCAACTGGACAACCGAGATAAAGAATATTTACGATGACATGTCTGAATTGAAAATAATATTTACCGGTTCGTCCTTATTGCACTTAAGACAGTCGAAAGCTGATTTGAGCCGAAGAGCCGTAGTTTATGAAATGCCGGGACTTTCGTTCAGGGAGTATTTGCACTTCCAAACCAATCTCAAATTTCCAATTCTCAGCCTTGAGGATATACTGAACAATCATATTCAATTATCCATCGGTCTCATTCAAAAAATAAAACCACTCGCTTTTTTCGAAGCTTATCTGAAATATGGTTATTACCCTTTTTTCAAAGAAAATTTGTCATCCTTTCACCAAAAGCTCAACGAAATAATACTGACGGTGCTGGAAGTTGACATTCCACAGTTCGCATCCATTCAGACTTCAAACATTATTTATCTGAAAAAATTATTGAGAATAATCAGCAATTCAGTTCCCTTCAAACCCAACATGAATGGTCTTTCTTCACGGACAGGAATTAGCTTAAATACAATGAAAACTTATATCAGTCTGCTCAATGATGCCCAGTTGGTTCAGTTACTTTATGTGCCTGAAAAAGGAATTAATAGCCTTAACAAGCCTGAAAAGATTTACCTCAACAATTCAAATCTGATGTACAATCAGGGAGAAGGGAATGTAAATATTGGAAATATCAGGGAGACATTTTTCTTTAATCAACTGAATGTAAAATACAAAGTAAATGCATCAATAGAAGCTGATTTTCTCGTTGAGGATAAATATACTTTTGAAACAGGAGGGAAGAACAAACAGACAAAACAAATAAAAGATGTGCAAAACTCATTTGTTGTAAAAGACAATATTGAAATTGGCTCTGACAATATTATTCCGCTCTGGATGTTCGGTTTTTTGTACTAATTTGATGCAAAGTAAATTACCGCTATTCTTAATTTGCCCCTCTCGATCCTCTCTTGATCTTACTGATATAATCTGACGGCGTCTGTCCCAACTGCTTTTTGAAACACATGGAATAGTACGAATGGGAGTTGAAACCAACTTTGAAGCAAATCTCATCAATGTTGGTTTCCCCACTCTCAATGAGTTTGATCGACTTGTTAATCCTGACAAATTTAATAAACTCGGTGGCAGACTGGTTGGTCAGGGCCTTTAATTTTCGATGCAAAGAACTTCGGCTCAAATTGAGCTCGGATGCGAGAATATCTACCGAGAAGTTGGAGTCGACCAGATGAAGTTCAATAATGTTTGTGGCCGTATCGAGCAACTCCCTGTCGGGCTTAAATTTTTGCATCTCCTCGTGCCATTCGCCGGGCGCTTTCGTGAATTTTTCCCTCAGAACAGCCCTGGAATCCAGCAGATTTCTTATTCTCATCAAAAGTACCCGGTCGTCGAAAGGTTTGACCACATAATCGTCGGCCCCGGTCTCAAATCCTTCCAACTGGCTTTCAACAGAGGAGAGCGCTGTCAAAATTAATACTGGTATGTGACTTGTGTTCAAATCTGTCTTGAGAATGTGACAAAAATCGTTGCCATTCATACCTGGCATCATGACATCGGTAATCACAAGATCCGGCCCAATCTCCCCTACCAGTTTCAGCCCTTCAACTCCATTATCTGCCGTGTTAATACTATAGAATTCAGATAATATTCTCTGTAGAAATTTTTGCATCTCCTTGTTGTCTTCCACAACAAGAATTTTAGTCTCTTTTTCGCTTTTAACACCGGCATAGGCGGGATGATGCAGATGAATTTCGGGCTCTTCGAAAACTACGGTATGGGTAATCGCCTCGCGAATACCCCTCTCTATTTCATTTTCCGAAATCGGAATCCTAACATGAAATGTTGCCCCCATTCCTTCGCCGGTATAGACTTCTATCTGACCTTTGTGAAGGTGAATGTATTCGCTGCATAGATGCAATCCAATGCCAGTTCCGGCTATCTGACCCGGTGATTGATAAAAACGATCAAAAATCTGGGGTAAATCGCTCTCTGAAATTCCATGCCCCTCGTTTTTTACAATGACAGTCACGAATTTTCCCTTGATGTTCCCACCAATCAAGTAGTGAAAAGGCTCCTCCGGCATACTGCTCTTCCATTCCGGATTTTTAATGGAGAGCCGGATGGTACCACCAGGGAAGGTGTATTTCATCGCATTGGATAACAGATTGAAAATTAATTTATCAATCTTGTCTGGTTCGATGTTTACAAATAGTGATGAAAAGTCGGATTCAAAGACAAATCTTATTTTGCGATCGTTTTCCTGCAGCGAAAAGCACTGAAAAACCTCATGGCAAAGGGCAATTAAATCGAATGACTGCGGCTGAAAATCCATTTTGCCCAGCTCAATCTTGCGAATATCAAGTATCTGGTTGACCAATCTCAAAAGCCTGTTCGCATTGTTTTCAATCATGTCAACGTGCTCGATGTGCTCCTCTTGTCCGGCAAATTTCCTTTTCAAAATTGAAAGCGGAGATAAGATCAAAGTCAGCGGAGTTCTGAATTCGTGAGAAATATTGGTAAAAAACTGAAGCTTTAGCTGATGGAGCTTCTCTTCATTTTCGCGCTGGTTCCTCTCCAGCAGAATTGAATTACGCAGCTTGTTCCTCAATCTTAACTCCCGCTGCAAGGCGTAAAAGAAAACCAGCAGTAAAACAATGTATAAGATGATGGCATACATGGACTTCCAAAATGGACTTTTGATGGAAATTTTCAGCGTGGTTGGGGTTTCGTTCCATTTGCCATCGTTGTTGGAGGCCTTCACTTCAAAAATATAGTCGCCGGGAGGAATCTTGGTAAAGATGGCTTTGTTATCTTTTTGTATTTCAATCCAGTCGGTACTATAACCAATCAGCCGATATTTAAACCGGTTTTTTTGGGGTAACAGAAAATTATTGGCTGCAAACTCAAATCTGAGCGAATTTTGATTGTAATTCAGGTTAAGATGATCAAGGGTCAGAAGTGATTGTTTGATCAAATCAGGATCACTTATAGGACTGACCTCCTGGTTATTTATTTCAAGCCTGGTAATGTAAGCGTTTGGCACAACTGGATTCTCCTTCATTATTTTAGGATCGAACCGGGTAAACCCATTTGAACCCCCAAAGAAAAGCTCTCCATTTTTGCTTTTGAAGGCAGAACCAGGATTAAATTGATTCCCCTGAAGACCATCTGTGAAATCAAAATTCCTGAAACTTTTTGTGGCGGGGGAATAAGCCGAAATTCCATTCTCGGTACTCATCCAGATCACACCCGATCCATCCTCCAAAATACCACAAACATCATTTCCCGGCAGGCCGTCTTTATGAGAAAGTTGTGAGAAAGTTTCAGTCGCCGGATCATAAATATTTACACCTCCGCCGGCGGTACCAATCCAAATCTTATGGTTTGAATCTTCCAGCAGCGTATAGATGATGTTACTGCTGATTCGGCTCTTTTGGTTCTGGTTGTAGAAATATCTGATGAATTTCTCAGAATCCCTGCTTTTTCTGTTGAGGCCATTGAGTGTTCCAACCCAGAGATTTCCCTTGGAGTCAATCAAAAGAGACCTGACGTTACTTGAAGAGAGTGATTCGGAATCGGAATTTTTTGGAAGGTAATTTTTTATCTGATGAGTTCTGAAATCGTAATAAAAAACTCCTCTGATGGAAGAGCCAAACCACATCCCTTCGTTTGTAGCTGTGATATCGTAAAATTGATCCCTGAAACCATCGATCAGGTCAAAATGCCTGTATTCTTTCGAACCCAGCGTCTGGTAAAAAATCCCGGAAGCAAATGTTCCAATCCACAGTGTTCCGTTTCTGTCGGTGTAAATGGATTTTATAGAAAAGACAAGGCCCTTTGCTCCCTGGATGCGGGAAACAGAGAATCTGTTGCTTCCCTTATCCAGATAATTCAGGTGACCTTCCTCTGTGGCAGCGATAATCCCTCCGTTGGCCGATTCCTCAAAATCACTTACGACATTATCACTCAGAGAATTAGAAATTGATTCTCTTTTGTAATGTTCAAAGCTGTTGGTCCATTCATTGATGTAACTCACTCCTCCCGACCAGGTTCCTATCCATATCCCATTCCGGGAATCTCTGTAAATCTGGAAGATACTGCTGCTTTGCAATCCTGCATTTTTCTCCTTGTCGACAACTTCATATCCATTCTGTTGGATTCGGACCAGTCCCTTAAATGTTCCTATCCAAATCTCATTCTTATTTCTGAAGATGGTCCTGACCCTTGAACTTGGAATATTTGTCCGGCCAGTCATTTCATCACCAAAGTGTTCACCAAACAGGCCCTGTTTGGTGAAGATATCGGCGCCACCCCAGTCATAACCCACCCAGATCTTATCCTGGTCAGGCAAGATGGCCAGTACTACTTCGCTTCGCTCCCTGACAAAAAAAGTTATTTTTTGGTAAGGAGGATCGCAATAATAAATACCACCTCTCTGTCCGCCGAGCCAAATCCTGTCATTGTCACTGTATTTTACTGCCATCCGGATCACATCCTTTGTTTGCGTTTCAGGCAGTGGCAGGTAGGTTACGAGATTTTTAGCTAAATCAATTCCTGCAAATCCATTGTTATCAACCAGCCAGTAACTGCTATCTGCAGTCTGAAGGATTTGTGAGACATTGATCCCTTTGGGGTTTCCATAAACATCGTGAAAAACGTATCTTTTGAAATTCTCTTTATTGTAGTCATAAAAAGCTAATCCACTGTTTGTTGCTACCCAAAGATTCTTCTTTAGATCCAGAAAGAGAGATCTGATATTGTTTCCCGGCAATGAGTTTTTATCGTCCGGGGAATTGATGAATTTGATCGTTTCAACCGAATTGTAACGATACACACCATTGCTTGATCCAAACCAAATAAACCCGAACTTATCCTCACTGATAGTACTTATTGCGTCATAGGTAAATCCGCCTTCGGGCGAAATCCTGGTTATCTTAAAATCATCTGCAGTCAAATTGCATGGAATGGATAACAGAACAGCCAGAAAGTATAATGATCGTAAACCAAATTTCCAGATACCGGAGAAATCTGCCATGAGGAGCTATTTTCGAATGGCGAAGTTAAGCATTCACCAATTTTTTCTTCACCAAAATCAACATTTTTTAACAAATGTCTCAAAAGCGAAATATGATTTACATGTTGGCACATAATTGATAGAAACTGACACATGATTGGTCGAACCCAGCCTCCGAATCTATCTAATTTTAGGTAGACTAAGTTAACAATGGGGTATTAGCCCGACCGGATACATGAAAAAAATGATCACCTGTACAAAGATGATATTGTTGTCAGCAATACTGCTGATGCTGTTTTCTGCCTGTTTCTCCGGTATTAGCAACGACAATCCATCCGCTGCCTTCATCAAAAAGCAACTTAAACTACTAACAGTAAATTACAAGGAGAGTGCTGCCAAATTATCGAAGTCAGATAACAATGTTGTATCTGTTCGAAGTTTAAATGCCGATGGATCATTAAATCTCGTATCCTCCAAAGATTGGTGCAGTGGTTTTTTCCC
Source organism: Prolixibacteraceae bacterium (assembly GCA_036170635.1). Taxonomy (GTDB): domain Bacteria; phylum Bacteroidota; class Bacteroidia; order Bacteroidales; family Prolixibacteraceae; genus CAINVV01. The sequence continues at coordinate 29,716 of JAVHPO010000202.1, forward strand.
GGGATCCCTTTGGCTTGCCTCCAGTTTAACCAACGACAAAGAGTTGCAACAATTAGCCTCCGGATTTACCAGTTCAATGGAACCTGAAAAATTTAATGGACAGACTCATGACATGGGATTCAAAATGATGTGCAGTTTTGGTCAGGGCTACCTTCTCACAAAAGATTCTGCCTACCGCAATATTCTTATTCAGTCTGCCAAGACGCTAACAAAGCGGTTTAATGATAAGGTAGGCGCCTTCCGCTCCTGGGACCATGGTGCAGATAAATGGCAATACCCTGTCATTATTGATAACATGATGAACCTTGAACTCCTCTTCTGGGCCTCCAGGCAAACAGGCGATCCTCAATATTACAACATCGCCGTCAAGCATGCTGAGACGACCCTCGCCAACCATTTCCGGGCTAATTACAGCTCCTACCAGATAGTCGACTTCGATACCCTTACCGGGAATGTCCTTCAAAAGAATACGAACCAGGGTTTGTCTGATGACTCCTCATGGTCGAGGGGGCAAGCCTGGGGATTGTATGGATTTACCATGTGCTACCGCGAAACAGGGATAGTAAGCTTTCTCTATCAGGCAGAAAAAATCGCGGATTTTATGCTCAACCATCCCAACCTTCCTGCTGATAAAATACCCTATTGGGATTTCGATGCGCCAAAAACAGCCCAAACACCAAGAGATGTTTCTGCAGCCACTGTAACAGCATCTGCATTGTATGAATTGGCCCAGTTCATCCCCTCTAAAAAAGCGTTTTACATACAAACAGCCGAAACCATACTGAAAAATCTGGGAAATGACTATTTATCCAAACCAGGTTCCAACAAAGGATTCCTGCTGGGTCAATCCACAGGATCTTTCCCGCAGAATTCAGAAGTGAATGTCCCGATCAGTTATGCCGATTACTATTATCTGGAAGCCCTGGTCAGACAAAAGAATTATAAAAACTAATTTTTAAGACATGTTGTATCAATTTAAAATGCAAATACTGAGTGATTACGGATAATGAATGACGGAACAAATGATATCCGGTACTGTGTTGAATTAAACAAAATGCGACCTAATGTGTAACGCAAATCAATTAAATGGATAAGTATGAAAAATGATGCTTCGCAAAAATTTTTCCCAAAGAATCATTATAGATTCTTAGCAGCCTTTTTTATAGTTGGGATACTAGTCTTGTCTCAACTTAGTGCTTTTGCACAGAAAAGAACTATTTCGGGTACAATTATCGGGGAAGATAAGCTTTCAATCCCCGGAGCTTCCATTGTTGTGAAAGGGACAACAATTGGTACAGTTACCAACTTTGACGGGAAATTTACACTGGAGATTCCCTCAACTGCTAAAACCATCGTCGTGACCTTTGTCGGACTTGCCCCGCAAGAAATTCCAATTGGCTCGGTCAATGTTTACAATGTAACCTTGGCCGAGAACAAAATTAAAATCGATGAGGTTGTAGTTGTCGGTTATGGGTCGCAAAAGAAAGAGAGTATAGTAGGGGCAATTACCCAAACCACGAATGAACAACTTAAGCGTTCAGGGAGTGTAACTGATTTAAAGCAAGCATTAACGGGTCAACTCCCAGGTGTTGTAACTGTTACTTCCTCCGGAGAACCTGGTGGTACGGGTAGGGGTGAGAGCGCTACGTCCATCTATATTCGCGGACAGAATACCTGGAATGGCGGTCAGCCATTAATTCTGGTTGACGGGGTAGAAAGAAGCATGGATAATCTTGACGTAAACGAGGTTGAAAATATATCCATACTAAAGGATGCTTCTGCTACAGCGGTTTTCGGTGTTAAAGGTGCTAACGGGGTAATCCTGATCACTACCAAACGTGGTGTGATCGGTAAACCAAAACTCTCTTTTAGCTACAATGCTACCGCTAAAATGCTTTCAAAATTACCTGAGAAGATGGATTCGTATGACGCTCTTCTGATCAGGAACGAAACCATTGAACGTGAAACGGCTCTTAACGAACCTTCCTGGACAGAATACGTACCTAACGAAATCGTTAACCGGTACAAATTGCCTCAAACAGCTGAGTATGCTGCGATATATCCGAATGTTGATTGGGAGAAGGCCATGTTTAAGGAAATAGGGATGTCTCACCGGGCTACCATTAATGTTCAGGGAGGTAGTGATTTTGTAAAATATTTTGGGTCTCTGGCATATTTGCATGAAGGGGATATGTTTAAAAAATATGATAACTATAAAGGTTATAAACCCAACTACGACTTTGACCGCTTTAACTTTAGAAGTAACCTTGACTTCAAGCTGACTAAAACAACCAATTTGAAGGTAAATTTGTCGGGATACTATAGTCAGAAAAATACAAATTACAACAACGAAGGGAGTACCGGCAATGCGGATCAATGGATGTGGGCTGCTGCCTATTCTATGCCTCCTGATGTATTTCTTCCACAATATGCAGACGGGCGGTGGGGTTGGTCAACAGTAACCGGGGCATCTCGGCCAAACCCTATCGCTGTTGTGTATAACCTGGGGATAAGGGAAACACATGCTACAGAATTGAATTCCGATTTCGCCCTCGAACAAGACCTCGACTTTTTAATTGATGGATTAAGCGCTAAATTTTCATTATTTTACGATAATAGCATCTTGTCCGAAGGTGGCCTTTATGATTCAACGAACCATATTCGTCCCAACGAATCGGGAAGTAATACACCGGAAAAAATGATAAATCCCGATTTGTATACTGGTCCCAATCAGGATCCCAGCGAATATACACAAAACCTACCAACCTTGGGTACTAATCAGTTTGACTACAATCTGATTCCATGGACAATCAGACAGGAGGCAATTGCGGCAGGGAACTGGTCAAGCACTATTCCGGTCGAAAGAAGGACAATGTACCAGTTTCAGATGAATTATGCCAGAAAATTCAACCTGCATAACGTTAGTGCCATGGGCTTAATTAAACGGGAAGAGTACGCAAATGGAAGTATGTTCAAGAATTACCGTGAAGATTGGGTTTTTCGTACAACCTACGACTACAATTCTAAATATTTATTTGAAATGAACGGGGCCTACAATGGTTCAGAACAATTCGGTCCCGGCTATCGTTTCGATTTCTTCCCTTCTGTTGCTGTTGGCTGGTATGTTTCAAATGAAAAATTCTTTAAAATAAAATGGGTCAATAAGTTAAAATTGCGTTTTAGCTCCGGAGTTGTTGGGGACGACAAAGGGAGCGGGGGCAGATGGTTGTACGCATCACAATTAGCCTACGGCGGTGCTACCAAGCTCAATCAAAACCCCGGAACGAACAGCCCATATACCTGGTACAAAGAGGCTTCAATCGGTAATCCCGAAATTCGCTGGGAAAAGGCCCGCAAGGATAATTTTGGACTTGAACTTGGTTTGTTCAATAATTTAATTTCAATCAATTACGATTATTTTACTGAAGACAGAACAGATATTTTGATTTCCGGCAGTGCAAGAAATCTCCCACCTTACTTCGGTGCCACGCCGCCAAGCGCCAACCTGGGACGTGTAAAATCAAAAGGACATGAACTTGAAGTGAAATTAGATAAAAGGACAAATAATGGAATCCATTACTGGGCAAGTTTAGCTTTAGCCCATACGACAAATACCGTTTTGGAAAGAGCTGATCCTCCTTTGCTGGCAGCTTATTCAAAACAGAAGGGATACACAATTAACCAGACACGTACCCAAATAAGAGCGGGCTTTTATAACAATTGGGACGATGTGTATGCCAGTGTCCCAACTGAAACTAATGATCTTGGAAAACTTCCGGGCGGTTACAATATCCTCGATTTTAATTCCGATGGAGTAATTAAATCAGATGATAGCGCTCCTTATGGCTACTCCCAAGTTCCTCAAAACACATTCAATACAACATTAGGCGCTGATTATAAAGGTTTTAGTTTTATGGTTCAGTTTTATGGCGTTGATAATGTATCACGTTGGGTCCCACTTCAAAATTTTAGCGGATATACCGATGTTGTTTTTGCACATGTCGCAGATTACTGGTCGAAGGATAATCAGAATGCCTCTTCTTTCCTCCCGAGATGGAAAACACAGGGACAAAGTATTGGCGATTACTTCCTGTATGACGCTTCTTACCTTCGGTTGAAAACAGCGGAGATTGCCTATACTTTTCAGGACAAGTGGGTTAAGAATGCAGGATTGTCTGCCCTTAGGATTTTTATTAACGGGAACAACCTCATCTTCTGGTCAAAACTTCCTGATGACAGGGAAAGTTCGTCTTCCGGCGGTTCAGACAGCCAGGGAACTTATCCTACAGCCAAACGAATTAACCTCGGCTTTGATTTAACTTTTTAACTACTGGGAATTATGAAAAACAGAAATATAAAATACAGACTTAGTTTAATTGTCGGTGTTATCATTATCACACTGACATTAGGGTCTTGCGAAAAATACCTTGACAAAGCTCCCGAGGCCACTCTTACGGAGAAAGATGCATACGGAAATTTCAGGAGTTTTCAGGGATTTGTCGAAGAGATGTACAATTGTGTGACCGACTATAACAAAGCCGGTGCCTGGAATCAATTTCTTTTCGCCGATGAAACACTGAATAATTCACCTTACTCATTTGATCAGGGAAATTATTGGAATCAAGGTAGTCTTTTCTACGGATCCACAAATACCGACGGGAACAGCCGGACGAAAAGAATTTGGCCGCTATGCTGGTACGGTATACGAAAAGCAAACCTCGCTTTAAGTAAATTACCATTATTAACGGATGGTACTCAGGAAGAAAAAGACCTGATCAAGGGACAAGCTTTGTTCTTCAGGGGATGGTTTTATTTTGAACTGATGCGTTACTGGGGCGGACTACCTTATGTTGATACAGTATTGGTATCAACTGCCGAAATGAAATTGCCCCGGCTTTCTTACAAAGAAACTGCACTCAAAGCTGCCCGGGATTTTACGGATGCGGCAGCACTCTTACCTGTGAAATGGGACGAAACTTTGGCAGGAAAGGCAACTTTGGGAAATAATCAACAACGTATTTCCAAAGTTTTTGCACTGGCTTACCTTGGGAAGGATTTATTGTATGCCGCGAGCCCTATGATGAATGAATCTTCTACCGGGAGTGCTACATTCGATGCTGAACTTTGTAAATTGTCGGCCAAAGCTTTTGCCGATGCGATCAAAATTTGTGATGAAACCGGCGCTTATAAACTCCAGAGCTGGGCTAGCTGGACCGATAATTTTTGGGTTTGGTCACCGGGTAACAATACAATGTCCGGTGGAACTGAGGTTATCATGAATTCCACGGTGTTCGATCGGGGAAGGGTAAGATGGTCAACCGTTGGCGCTACCTGCCCGGTCGAGATGGGAGGTAACAGTAGTTCTGTGGAAGTGCCGACACAAAATTATATAAAAAATTATGGCATGGCCAACGGATTACCTATTGATGACCCGCTTTCGGGCTTTAATCCCAATGATCCCTGGAAAAATCGGGATCCGCGTTTCTATAAAGATATTATCGTTGATGGCGACCAACTTGTAGCAAGCAGTTCTGCCGGGGCTGACCGTTATGCCCAATTATATAATGGCGGGCGTCACAAGGGAGGCAGCAAAGGCAGCGTCACTGGTTATTATTATAAAAGATGGTCACCATTAGGTTGTAACCAATGGGAAAACAAATGGAACAACTTTCAGGCTTATATCCCCTATATGCGTCTTGCGGATGTTTACCTGATGTACGCTGAAGCGGTTTTGCAGGGATACGGTTCGGCATCTGCGAGTGTCCCGGGCAGTATAACAGCTGAAGAAGCGGTAAATATTATCAGGAGACGGGCCCAACTCCCAAATCTGACAAGTAGTTACACGGCAACAAAAGATAAATTCATGGATGTTATCGTCCGTGAGCGGGCAGTTGAACTTGGATTTGAAGGACATCGCTTTCACGATTTACGCAGGTGGAATCTGGCAGGGGATCCTAAATACAAGGACAAAACAGCACTCGATTTTGATCGTGGCGCCAATGGAAAACCGATCAATATTAAGGAAAGGGTGGTTATTACGAGGGTATTTGACAAAAAACATAACTGGTTGCCATTCCAGGTGAGTTTTACAAAACTCTATAAGGAGTTTCCGCAAAATCCCGGCTGGTAAGCTATCATTTAAACTTATAAAAAACTTATACAATGAAGAAAAGATATTTTCAAATATTGATCTTTCTGAGTTTCGTCTTATTACTATCCTCAATAAGAGTTGTAGCCCAAAAAGCGAAGAAAGAGTTACTGACAACGATTGAATCGGTTGTGAAAAATGAAAAAGGCGATCCAATAAAGGGAGCTATTATATACGGTAACGAAGGGGCTGTTGTTGCAAAGACAGATGCCTCCGGTAAGTTTACCATATCTGTTCCCAACCTGACAGACCTGCTCATTGAATCTGATGGTTATGAACAAGCTGTATTCAGATCGGGGGAATATGCTAACCTGAAAGTATTTTCATTAAAAGCTTCCACGTTCTATTACGGCAAGAAGGATATTATTAATGTTGCTTTTGGAAAGATGAAAAAAGGTGATTTAGTCAACGCTGTAAGTGTAATTGATCCCACTGAAATTCTTAAATATGATAATATTCAGGATATAACCCAGGCCTTATCTGGTCGGGTACCGGGAATGCTTGGCGGAACCAATGTCCGTGGAATATCTACACCCCTATTTATTGTAGACGGTTTGCCTCGTGATTATAATACGATAAATCTTTCGGAAGTTGCCCAGATAACAGTTTTAAAGGATATAAATTCATCGATATTGTATGGCAATGCGGCTGTCAGCGGGGTGGTCCTGATCACTACAAAAAGGGGACAGGCATACAAAAAACAGGTGAATGTGTCAGGCTTTTATGGAATTTCGAAACCTACCCTGTTACCAAAATATTTATCATCAGCCGATTATATGGAGCTTTACAATGAAGCAAGGGTCAACGACGGACTTGCCGCCCCCTATGATACCGCAACTATTTCCAAATATCGCACAGGGAATCCCTACCGGTATCCGAATGTCGATTATTATTCTAAGGAAAATCTCAAGGCTTTAAGACCTTTTTCCAAAGTAATGACCGAATTATCAGGAGGGAATGCCGTAACTACCTATTACGCAAATTTAGGATGGGAAAATACAGGAAGCCTTTTAAACTTTGGCGCAGGAAAAACAGCCCAGCAAAACAGGCTCAATGTCCGTGGAAACGTTGATATTAAAATCAACCGATGGATAAAAAGCGCCCTGGATGCCGTGATCGTTTTAGACAACAACAAAGGACCGGTTGGAAACTACTGGACCGAGGCGCAAACACGTCAGCCCAATCTTTATGCCCCACTGATCCCAATAAGCCTTATTGACCCCAATAATGCATTATTAAAAAATCGCAAGAATGATGTCAATGGAACATACCTTCTCGGAGGTACATCCAGTTATTTATCGAATGCATTTGCAAATGGTTATTCCGGAGGAGTCAATGAAAATATCCGACGAACCTTTTCTTTTAACAACCGGATTGATTTCGACTTAAATAAAATCACTGAAGGTCTTGCTTTTCATACAAACGTAAGCTTTGATTTTTACACAAGTTATGATCAGGCAATTAACAATTCCTACTCCGTCTACCTGCCAAACTGGAATTTATCAACAGATTCAATAATTGGTTTAACGCAATATGGCACCGATACCCGGAGTGGCAGCCAGAATGTTGGGAACTCTTCCTACCAGAGGAGGTTCGGTTTTTATGGCATGTTCGACTACGACAGAACATTCGGGGACGTTCACCATATTACCGGTTCACTGTTAGGGTACGGGAACAGGTACAAGGTACAAGGCGATTTTCAGGGAAGTAAAAATCTTAACCTTGGACTCCGTTTGGCTTATAGCTACAAAAATAAATACCTGGCCGACTTCAGCGGTGCTTATGTTAATTCCGTTAAGTTACCGGTAGGAAAAAGAGGGGCATTGTCCCCATCACTTGGCCTGGCCTGGGTGATCAGTTCCGAAAATTTTATGTCATCTGTAAAAGCAATTAACTATTTAAAACTTAAGGTATCCGGCGGAGTTATGAATTCCGAAGCTGGAATTGACGGTTTCTTTTATTACGATAATGTATACGCCAGATCGGGTAGTTATTCGTGGTTTGAAGGAACATGGTCAAACTCCGGTACAGTTTCAAGTTACGGGGGCAATAACCAGCTTGGTTGGGAGAAACGCAATGAGCTGAATTTAGGATTTGAGGGAATCTTGTTTAATCATAAGCTATCGGTTGATGCAAATGTTTTCACAAGCTTGTATTACGATCAAATCACCAGGCCGTCAACGGTATTTCCAAGTTTTTACTCCAATTACATTCCTTACCAAAACTTTGATAGCAACTCTTACAAGGGGGCAGAATTAGGATTGTCGTACAATCAGCGTTTCGGTGATTTTTCATTCGTATTCGGGGCCAATGCTATGTATGCCACATCCAAGTTTGTGAAAAGGGATGAAATTTACGCCAATCAGTACCAATACCGGGCTGGCCGCCCCTTAGATTCCAGATTCGGACTGGTGGCTGATGGTTTTTTTATGGATCAGGCAGATATCGACAATCACCCTGTTCAGTCATTCGGCAAGGTAAAACCTGGTGACATTAAGTATGTTGACCAAAACAATGACGGGATTATTGATGCGAACGACGAAGTTCAGATTGGCCGTTGGCAGGCACCTTTTTCTTATGGATTGAACCTGAAAGTATCCTATAAAAACCTTACTTTGTTCGTACAGGGTAATGGCCTTGTTGGTGCTGATGGTTATCTCACCGATAATTACTACTGGGTAGATGGCAATGATAAGTATACTGAATATATCTTAAACCGCTGGACAGAAGCGACAAAAACAACTGCGACCCTCCCCAGGTTGAGCTCATTGGCCAACACAAATAACTATCGTAGCTCAACTTTCTGGCTTTACAAAGACAATTACTTTACGGTGGACAGGGTGCAACTAACTTACGAAATGCCTGAAAAAATTTCAAGGATGTTTAAGATGAAAAATCTGATATTCCATGTGGATGCTTCAAACCTAATTACTTTTTCAAAATATAAAAGTATTAGGGATTTACGCGTTGGAGCTGAACCATATTACCGTTCATTTTCAATTGGAGTAAAAACAATGTTTTAATCTACTAAATACAAAATCATCATGAGGAACTTAAAAATATACTCCTTTCTATTGATATTGTCATTATCCTTTGGAGCATGTAAGAAATTACTGGAACCCGAAAATGACAATCATAGTACCTTTGATCGGGTCTATAGTGACCCTGGGTTTGCCGAAGGTATGTTAATAACTGCCTACGCTAAAATTCCAACCAACAGTTTAAGCTTCAACGATGTTGCAACTGATGATGCGGTGACAAATAACAAATTCGACAATTACCTGCGGATGGCTACCGGTCAGTGGTCGGCACTGTTTAATCCTGTTAATCAATGGGATAACTGCAATTCAGCAATTTTATACCTGAATAATTTTCTGACTATAGTTGACACCGTTGGGTGGAAATGGACCAGCCCTTCTATCAATTCGATGTATGCCCGCCGCTTTAAAGGGGAGGCGTATGCTTTGAGAGGGTTGTTCGAATACCATCTTCTACAAACCATTGGTGGTAACGGAACTGATAACAAGCCCTGGGGAATTCCGCTTTATTCAAAATATTTGAAAGCGAAAGACAACTTCAACATCCCGCGGGCCACATTTACTGAATCGGTGGATCAGATCTATGCCGATCTGGATAAGGCACTTGAATATCTCACAATGGACGATTACAAGGATATCACCCTCCCCAACCAGCTTCCTCCCGGATTGGAGAGTGCCTCTGTGATTGACTACAATTCCGTTTTTGGCCTCCGTACAAATCAACGGATCAGTGGCCGTATCGTGAAAGCACTAAAAGCACGTGTTGCCTTATTGGCGGCAAGCCCCGCTTTTGCCAATAATGATGCTGTCCTATGGGGAAAAGCTGCAGATTTCGCCGGCGCTTCTATTAATAGTATTGGTGGAATTGCTGGTCTGGACCCTAACGGGAATAAGTTTTATGATCAAACCAGGGTCGATGCCATAAATCTGGTTTCAAATATTGATCAAAAGGAGATGGTATGGAGAAGGGCAATCGCTACTTCCAATTCAAGGGAATCTGCCAATTTCCCGCCGTCACTATTTGGAAATGGCACCATCAATCCGACACAAAACTTAGTCGATGCTTTTCCGATGGCCAATGGTTACCCGATTTCGCACCCGTTAAGTCTGTATAATCCTGCGACACCTTATCTTAACCGCGATCCCCGGCTGAATTTATACATCGTATATAATGGAAGTTCAATGAAAAGCACAACAATTACAACCAGTGTAGGTGGTGGAATGAATGCAAAGGACTCTATACAAACCTCAACGCGCACAGGCTATTACTTAAGAAAACTGTTGCGGGAAGATGTGAACTTGACCCCTTCCGCAACAACAACCAAGAAGCATTATGAAGTCCACATGCGGTACACTGAATTATATCTCATTTATGCCGAGGCTGCCAACGAGGCCTGGGGCCCTGACGGAACCGGCTCATACGGTTTTTCTGCCCGTAATGTAATAGCAGCAATCCGCAAGCGCGCCGGTATCACTCAGCCTGATAATTATCTTACATCCATAACAAACAAAGATGATATGCGTAAATTAATACGAAATGAAAGGAGGCTCGAACTTTGTTTTGAAGGTTTCCGTTTCTGGGATTTACGCCGCTGGAAGGCCGATTTAACGGAACCTGCAAAAGGGGTCAATATAGACAAAACAAAAACAACCTTTTCTGTAGTCGATGTTGAACCGCGCGTCTATAATAACAATTATATGTTTTCGGGGCCACTTCCCCAAACGGAAGTTGTAAAGTATAACGCCCTGATTCAAAACAAAGGGTGGTAACTACTTTTATTGTATGAATTTGCGATAAAATTAACACATAATAATTTTAGATATGAAGAATATTTTAATATTTCTAACACTGTTTGCCGGGTTGACAGCTTGCCAAAACCAGAAAAATGTATTCCCTGATTTTGACTATACGTCTGGTTATTTCCCCTATCAGTACCCGGTTCGAACCCTTGTATTGGGCGATTATATTTACGACAATACGAATGACAACAATCATAAGTTTTTGATTTCTGCCGCGATGGGCGGGGTCTATTCCAATACCAAGGACAGAATCTTTGATATTGAAGTGGCCGGTAGCCTGTGCAACAATGTTTTGTTTGAGTCAACGAAAGATACTATTCGAATACTTCCGCCATCCTATTATACTTTAAGTTCAACAAACAAATTGACAATCCCGGCTGGAAAAGTAAACGGAAGTATTGAAGTTCAGTTAAAAGATGCTTTTTTTGATGATCCGCTTGCTATAAAATTGGCATATGTACTTCCGATCCGCATCGTAAGTGCAACCAATCTGGACACTGTTTTGCAAGGCAAGTCAGCTAAAATAAATCCGGATCCAAGAATTGACGCGCAATGGGACGTGCTACCCAAAAACTTTACCATGTTTGCCGTAAATTTCATCAATCCTTATCATGGTATGTACCTCCACAGGGGAGCAAGTGTTGTTAAGGATGCATCTGCTGCGGTACTTGAGACGAATGTTTACCGCACAACCTATATTGTCGACAACGAAATCTGGAGTCTGGTCACCTCCGCGAAAAACCAGGTCACGGTTCAGGGCAATTTGCGTTCCGCACTGGTCCCGGGCGTATTGAAGATGAACCTGACATTTGCTAATGATGGCACGTGTACGGTTACTCAGGCTACAGGTTCAACCTTTACCATAACAGGCAGCGGAAAATTTGAAACCGGCGCAGATACATGGGGAAATAAAAAACGCGATGCCATTCATATCAACTATCAGTTGACCTCAGGTGTTAATACATATTCTGCTACCGACACATTAGTCATTCGCGACAGGGCAATTAAAATGCAGGTTTACAAACCTCTTTTTTTCACAAAGTAATTGATTGCTTGATTATTAGGGTCTATTAGTTCTTTATAACAGATAGACACTTAATTTTTTCTTCCCATTACCATCAAATTATTCACAGATGAACAGCAAACACGTATTTAAAAATGGCAAGCGAATCAGAAAATCAACCCAATTGATTGTTCTGATTTTTTGCATTTTTTATCACACGGGTGTTGCACAAAGTATTATTTCTACAAATGAAAAAACAAAACTGCTCTCCTGGCTTGATTTAAATTCAAATGGATTGAACCTAGTTGAACGATCAAAAAAAAATCCTGTACTGGCAATTAACGAATTATTAAAGTATTATCAATCAAGGACATGTGTAAAACACCCCATTGACCGGAAACTTAAAGCTAAAGGGAAAAGAAAATCAGCATCTTCAGGAGAGATACAAACTGCCGAAAATGCCCTGAAACACATCTTCGTGGGGCAATCAGCCTATCCACCCTACTTCTGCGGGAATGACATCAACTGGGGAACAAGGCCCGTCCCCGACAACGAATGGGTATGGCAACTCAACCGGATGTATTTCTGGGATTCCATGGCATCGGCATACTGGCACACCGGAGATGAAAAATATGCCAAAGAGTGGTGCAGTCAATTGGTCGACTGGACCAGTAAAAATCCAAATGACAAAACCCACAGCTATGCCTGGCGTTCCATCGAAACCGGCATCAGAGGGTACCGTTGGAGCGGGCTTTTCCAGTATTTCATCGATTCTCCAAATTTCACACCTGAGGTCTTGGTGGCTTTTCTGAACAGTTGCCATGATCATGCAGAATTCTTGATGACCCAATACCGGACGAAAAGCAACTGGGGGCTGATGGAGGCCGAAGGACTGGCTTTTATCGCGATGACCTTCCCTGAATTCACAGAGTCCGGCAAGTGGCTGACCGAGGCAATTCGTCGGCTAAACAACGAAATAGACCTTCAGGTTTACCCCGACGGGTTCCAACGGGAGCTGGCCATGGGCTATCACCTGGGAAGCATCGACTGGTTTCTCCGCACCTATGATATGGCCGCAATGAACGGCAAAACCAATCTGTTCCCTCCATCCTACCTGGGAAAGGTGATGAAAATGTGTGAGGTCCCGATGAAACTTTGTCATCCGGATGGAACAAATCCACAGTTCGGGGATGCCTGGGCCGGCAGACCCGGACAACATATCAGGAAATTCAAGGAGTGGGCAGAGCGTTATAAAAGAGACGATTTTTTATTCCTGGCAAGCAATGGACAACTAGGGAAAGGGCCTGATTCGACCGCCTATGCCCTCCCCTATAGTGGCCTCTATTCCATGAGAAGTTCCTGGAGCAAAGAGGCTATATGCCTTGTATTGAAATGCGGTCCTGACGGTGGTGGCCACTGCCAGCCGGATAACGGCACCTTCGAATTATCCGCCGGTGGCAGAAATCTGATGCCCGATGGCGGAAGCTATATCTACAGCGGGGATCCCGAAAATCGGGTATGGTTCAGGCAAACGAAAGTTCACCAAACGCTCACCTTGAACGGTAAAAATTCGAAATATGCGCCAAAATTACTACTGTGGAACCCCGGCAAAACAGACGATGTGCTGGTTGTGGAGAACAAAAGCTATGATAATCTGACCCACCGGCGTGCAGTTTTCTTCATCGCCAAAAAATATTTCGTCATCGTGGACGAAGCATATGGGACCGACACCGGAGAGATTGACCTCCATTTTCAGCTGGCTCCGGGGCCAGTGGTTTTTAACCGCGATGCCTTAACAGTAACCTCTGGTCTTAAGGAGGGGTGGAATGTATCGGTGCAAACACAGCAGCAGCAAGGATTGGAGATGGCTGAGGAAGAGGGGCAGGTTTCCTTTTTATACACGAAAAAAGAGCCTCGTCCGGCCTTTCGCTTCCGCATCAACAAAACCATGCCACAGTCGAATGTGCGTTTTGTGACCCTGGTGGCGCCCTATGGAAAAAAGATCCCGAAGATTAAAATCGAGGTAGTTGGTAACCCTGAAGTTGGTTCTTCGGAGTTCGCACTTAATATCAAAGAAGAGGGAACTAATAAAAAGATTGGATATTCACTTAAACAAAACTGACTTATGCAATTCAAAATCGTCATGTTAACCTTTCTTCTGTGCTTTGGATTGATCATTTCCACTTGCGCACAAACCAGCCCCAAAAAGGCTTCAGCCGGGGAAAATGAAATTCAAAAACTGGACAACCCAATGTCGGTGAAGTACCTGAAAAAGAATCTCAGGAAATCATCGCCCAGAATGGTCCTGAATCCAGCCATCGAGCAGAATCTCAGGCTAAAAGTCAAAACAGATCCGGTGGTCAATAACTATTTTGCGGCCATGAAACTAAATGCTGCAAACATTCTTAAACAGGATCTGCTCACCCGAAAAATGGAAGGCCGTCGTTTGTTGGGTACCTCCCGCGAAATGCTATACAGGATGAACGTTCTTGCAATGATTTACCGGATTGAAAAAGATCCGGTTATCCTGAAACGAATTGATGAAGAGGTGAAAGCCGTCTGCAATTTCACCAACTGGAATCCTTCACACTTTCTGGATGTGGCAGAAATGTCGATGGCTGTGGCGCTTGCAGTTGACTGGGCCGGTAAAGATTTGCCCAAAGCCACCTACGACCTTGCCATAAATTCGCTGATAGAAAAGGGGATCAAACCAAGCTATGCCGAAAAAGGGATGGGCTGGATCAAAGGGACAAACAACTGGAACCAGGTTTGCAATGGCGGAATGATTGCCGCTTCTATTGCCATTTCAGACAAAGATCCGGAACTTGCAGCCAAAACCATTGCCCGTTCGCTGGACGGTATGCCGTATGCCCTTCAGGAATATGCACCGGATGGCGTTTACCCGGAAGGCTCAACCTATTGGGGATATGGAACAAGTTTCTCAATCGTAACCGCTTCCATACTCGTCAGCGCCTTTGGAACAGATTTTGGCATAGCGAATTATCCGGCATTTTTGAAAAGCGCCGACTTCAGGTTACAGAGCATCGCGCCATCGGGTTGGTATTTCAACTATGCCGACTGTGGTGACAAAGGTGGTGAAGAGGGTGACATCCCAATGGCTTGGTTCGCCGCGAAGACAGGAAATTCAAGCTATCTGCAAAAAGAAAAATATTTGATCTCCCCCGAATTGTTGGGTAAACTCCCGCGCACAGCCGGAGCAGGCCTGGTGTGGCTATCCGAATTCAAGGCAAAAGGCGAAACAATGCTTCCTTTGGCATGGAAAGGCGATGGCACCAATCCGATTGTGATTTTCCGTTCCGAGGCGAGCGATCCCGGCCATTATTATTTTGGTGGCAAAGGAGGAAAGGCGACTACCAGTCATGGGAATATGGATGCCGGTTCTTTTGTCTTTGAACTGAACGATGTAAGATGGGTTATTGATCCGGGAAATCAGAGCTACAATGAAGTTGAGCAAACCGGTTTCGATTTGTGGGGCAATTGCCAGGATTGCCAGCGCTGGACCTTGCTGACCAAAAACAATTTTGGTCACAGTACCATATCCGTCAACAATGCCCTTTTCGTAAACAACGGCTTTGCTCCGCTGAAGGAGTTCAAAGAGGGAAGTAAACCTGAGGCCACCTTCGACCTGACTGCCCTGTATGGCGCCAATATGCAAAGTGCCAGCCGCCGGTTCCTAAAAGAAAACAACCGTTCTATCCTGATTGAGGATAATTTCAGCCTGAGTAAAACAACCCAAAGTATTGTCTGGCAATTGATGACAACTGCCGATGTTGAAATTGTAAAGGGTGGAGCTATCCTTCGTCAGAATGGCAAAGAACTGAAGCTCGACAACCTAGCTCACCCGGAACTGAACGTTTCTGTCATATCCCTCGATCCCCCACCTTTTTATCTTGACAGGAAAATTAACGGGTTGAAACGGATTGAAATCCGGTTGCCGGCATATCTGGTCAAAAATGGGGAAGGAACATTCAGGGTTCGGTTATCGGGTAAATAGATAAAAAACAATGTCATACTGGATTTTACTCTTTGCGAACTTTGCGTCAAACTTTGCGGCCTTTGCGTGAACCATTATTTCACGCAAAGTACGCAAAGAGAGAAACGCAAATAAACACGCAAAGATCAATAAAACAAACATTTGACTTTAAAACTTATTTTATTGATGAAGATCCTAATACTTATTTTGATGCTCTGCCTCATCCGGCAAAATGCAGCCTTATCACAGGAAACTCCGTCACAAAGCTCGCTATGGAATTCCCGTGCCAAACTAAATATTTATCGCCCATTGCAGCCAATGCCCGGCACCAAACCGGAATTTATTGACCTCGACAACGACAACTCACCCGGAAATCCCTTCGATTTTGACATGACCATCACCTTCCGTGGAGGAGGTTTTGACTATATGGACCAGGTTCATCCGTTCAAAAATCTTCGCGGATTGCCAGCTGCCGACCATTATTTTATGGATCCCCGGATTCGCCAGCTCACCGAGTTCATCTACCCTGATCATGCCAAAGCCCGCGACCTTATTTTCAACAGGGGAAAATGGAACGAGGCATGGCTGGTATATGATGAGGACGATGATTGTGAACGATGGGAAAGAGTGGAGCTGCTTGATCC
>JAVHPO010000203.1:0-3272 GCA_036170635.1 Prolixibacteraceae bacterium
ATCCAGGATACTTAAATTGGGTGCAAAGCCGAATTTCTCCTGAAAAACCTGCATGTACACGGCAGGGACAAAACGGTCATCAATGGTCTGCCGGTTTGTCTTGGGGTGAATGGAATGTCGGAAATCATCTGTGCCGGCGGGTATCCCGGTAGGTGGCAAAAACGTTTCGGTAACCCGGATATCGCTTTTCAAGTTAAGTTCTTCCAAAACTACCGACTGAATATCACGGTTGAAATCCGTCAGGAATTGCCACTTTTTTTCATGGTAAAATGGTGAAAAGCTATCCGCATAATACTCGAAAAACGGTGCATTGTTGTAGGCAGAGACAATCGCTTTCCAGTGCAGCTTTTGCCAGGGATGGTCGTAGGAGATAGCTACATCACGGATTATCCGCTTGGAATTGGAACCATCCGCGACGGGAACCGAGAGACCTTGCGGACCATTGGCCGTCAGGATAATACAACGATTGCGGTAGGATTGTTTGAGAAAATGCTCGCTCAACTCAATCCATACCTCGTCGTAATCTACTAATTTTGTGAAATATTGAACGGGCGCCAGGTAGGCGCTGCTCAGCAGAACACGTTTGTTGCCAGGTTCCATTCAGAAAAGGGGAGGTTATTTTACCCCCATAAAGAAGCGGTTCCAGCGAATTTTTGCTAAGAATGATTTGTTTTTGTCGAGTGATAACCAGACAAATGATGCTTTGCCAACTACGTGGTCTTCCGGAACAAAACCCCAATACCTTGAGTCGGCAGAGTTGTACCGGTTGTCGCCCATCATCCAATAGTAATCCATTTTGAAGGTGTACTCCTTTGCAACGGCGCCATTGATGTAGATCTCTCCATTGACAACTTTCAGTTTATTCTCCTCATACACACCGATAATTCTTTTGTAGAGTGGCAAATTTTTCGTGGAAAGCTGGATGGTTGTTCCTTTTTTTGGAATCCAGAGTGGTCCGAAATTGTCGAGATTCCAGGTGTATTGATCATCGCTTGGGAAAATATTTGGGTCACGGTCCTCTTTGGGCCAGGTAACGCGTTCCTTGTTAGTGATGAATTTCATGCCATCCATTTTTCTGTATTGATCGGCAGTAAGCGAAATGACCATTCTGGAGCCTGAACCTTCAATGTCTTCCTGTGTGATATCCAGTTTTTCCATGGCATTCGAATTCAGTGAGTTGCCTTGTATGGTCACCAAATATTTGTATTGCATTCCGGATATCTCTTTCTGAGCTTTCCCGTTTACATAAACCTGGCCATTGACAATTTTGAGTGAGTCGCCGGGAATGGCGATGCAACGTTTGATATAATTTTCCCTCTTGTCGACGGGACGATAGATGATATCGCCAAAAGAGCGTTTGTCGGTATTTACGCGTTCACGACCATAGCTTCTCACCATTTCATAATAGCTGCGTTCCTGCATATTGGTGGCAACGGTATCACCTTCGGGGAAGTTAAAGACCACTACATCATCATTTTTCACCCTTCCGAAACCACCGAGCCTTTTGTAGCCATTGTGGATGATTTCAGAAAAAGAGCGGGTAGAAGCAGTGAATGGCATGGTGTGATGGACGAAAGGAAAAGCAACAGGCGTATTGGGCAATTTGGGGCCGTATGCCGTTTTGCTGACAAACAGATAATCCCCAACCATCATCGATTTTTCCATGGATGAGGTAGGGATGGTATAGGCTTCGATAAAAAAGAGACGGATAAATGTGGCAGCGATGACGGCAAAGATGATGGCGTCTACCCATTCAACTACCTTGGTCTGTCTTCCATCTACCGGATTTCTCTTTTTCCAGAAAGTCCAGTGAACTTTTCCGGTGATGTACATATCGAATATGATACCCAATCCGATGAGCCACCAGAAATTTTGCAGCCAGATAACCCACAGCAAGTATAATACTGCGACAACGCCAAATTGAATCCATTGGCTTTTAGAGACTTCCTTAAACATATTGGTTTCAGTTATAATTTTAACAAATCAGACATGGTGAATATTCCTTTTTTTCCAAGGCAAAATTCTGCCGCCAGAACAGCGCCGAGCGCCAATCCCTTTCTGCTGTAAGCATTGTGGGTAATTTCGATGTAATCTACCTCCGAATCATATTTTACGGTATGCAGTCCGGGATAGGGATCTTTTCTTATCGGTTCGATATGAAGTTCCTCACTGCTTTTGGACGGTTCGATGGTCCATGATTTTTTGGATCCGTTTTCAGAAATAATACCTTCCGCCAATGTGATGGCTGTTCCGCTGGGTGCGTCAAGTTTCTGGGTATGGTGAATCTCTGTCATGGAGACATCGTATTGAGGAAACGGCTTCATCATACGTGCCAGAATTTTGTTCAGTTCGAAGAAAAGATTCATCCCCAGACTAAAATTTGATGTATAGAAAAAACATCCGTTTTTGGCCAGGCATTCTTTCTCAATCAGGGGCTTTTGCTCCAACCATCCGGTGGTTCCGCTTACGACCGGCACTCCGGCTTCGAAACAGGTTCGGTAATTGGAAACGGCTGTAGCGGGTGTGGTAAACTCGATGGCAACATCTGCCCTGGAGAGGTTTAAAACAGTCAGATCTCCCTGATTATCAACGTCAATCTTCAAAACAACTGAATGTCCGCGACCGATTGCAATCTGCTCGATCTCTTTTCCCATTTTACCGTATCCTATCAATGCAATCTTCATATTTCAGCTTTCTCAATAAGTATGTAATCTGCCAAATGAATTACAAAGGTACTATTTCTTGGAGTAAACACATTCGCAATTTATCAACATTGGAATGTTTAAAGTTCCGGGTGGTCATTTAATGAAGTGAACGGATACTCTGTAGAATCATTTTCAGGATCAAGATTTGTAAAACCTTATTTTTAATAGGAAACCTTATTAGAACAAACAGTTCACCATTTTAGCAAAACCTTATTACTTATTTTCAAGAAAAAAAGCAGTAACTATCTTCAGAATACATTTTCGTGTGGCACTTGGAATAAGGTAATAAGGTTATTTTCAGTTGATTAAATATTTCCACTAAGGTTGAAGAGGAAAAATAAGGTTCGCTAACCCAATCATTTGTTAAAGTTTACATTGGGATTCCTAACTTGAAAAATGATCGCAAAGGATTCAGCCATTTTCAATCCGGCCAGCGACCATGTGCCTGACGGGCTACCATCCAGCCGGGATATTCGGGCGCCAGGGCGCTTGCATCGTTGAGTTGCTGAATCTCTTCCGGTGTCAATTGAAGATTGACGGCAGAAATATTGTCGTTGAGTTGGAGCA
>JAVHPO010000204.1:0-3264 GCA_036170635.1 Prolixibacteraceae bacterium
TGGAAACTCTTCTCAAACTTCTGATGGAGCAGCTTTTGTGATGATCATGTCTGAAAAAATGGTGAAAGAACTGAACCTTAAACCCATTGCACGACTTATTAGCCATGCTGCTGTAGGAGTTGACCCGCGCATTATGGGTATTGGACCAGTGGAAGCTATCCCCCTGGCATTGAAAAGAGCAGGATTGAAACTTGATGATATTGAGCAGATAGAACTCAACGAGGCATTCGCATCGCAGTCGCTCTCCGTTATCAGAACTTCTCAACTGAACAAAGAAATTGTAAATGTGAACGGTGGCGCAATCGCTCTAGGACATCCTCTTGGGTGTTCGGGCACAAAACTAACCATTCAGCTATTGAATGAAATGAAGAGGAGAAGACAAAAATATGGCATGGTTTCTCTTTGTGTAGGAGGTGGGCAGGGAGTTGCGGGAATTTATGAATTATTGTAAACATTAAATATAATTATTTTGGAAAATCTTAATAAAACAGTAACCGGTGGTCAATTCCTGATTTCGGAAAGTAATGCTGCCGACATTTTTATTCCTGAAGAATACAATGAAGAACAAAAACTCATTGCCGACTCTTGTAACGATTTTGTGAGAAGGGAGATAATACCCATCCTCGACAGGATAGATAACCAGGAAGAAGGATTAATGGTTTCCTTGCTGGATAAAGCAGCCGAGCTTGGTTTTTTTGGTATCCCTGTTGCTGCCGAATATGGCGGTTTTGACATGAATTACATCACTAGTTTACTTGCCACCGAATATATAGGTGCTTCACACTCCTTTGCCGTTGCATTTGCGGCAAACACCGGAATCGGCATGACTCCCATTATGTATTATGGCAATGAAGAGCAAAAGAAAAAATACCTTCCCAAACTGGTTAGTGGAGAATGGAAAGCATGTTATTGTCTTACTGAACCTGGTTCCGGATCTGATGCCAATTCAGGTCGCACCAAAGCGGTATTATCAGACGATGACAAATATTATGTTCTGAAAGGACAAAAAATGTGGATCACCAATGGAGGCTTCGCCGATGTTATGATTGTATTTGCCAAAATTGATGATGACGCTAACTTAAGTGCATTTATAGTTGAAAAATCGTTTGGTGGAGTTCAGCTTATGCCTGAAGAACATAAAATGGGTATAAAAGGAAGTTCGACTGTCCAGATATTCTTTAACGATTGCAAAGTTCCCGTCGAAAACTTACTTTCTGAACGGCAACAAGGATTTAAGATTGCGTTGAACATCCTGAACCTGGGCCGGGTAAAGCTTGCGGCAGCCACTATCGGCGCCGGAAAAGCGACCATAAGCAATTCGGTGCAATATGCCAACGAACGGCATCAGTTTGGAAAATCGATTTCTCAATTTGGAGCTATCAAATATAAACTTGCTGAGCAAGCTATACGTGTTTTTGCCGGAGAATCTGCGCTTTACAGGACTGCTAACTATATTGAACAAGCTCTCGGTTTGAATATTAAATCAGGCAAAGCTAAATCAGAAGCCATTTTGAAGGCATTTGAACAATTCGCCCCTGAAGCTTCAATCTTGAAAGTGTACTGTTCAGAAGCGCTGAACTACGTGGCAGATGAAGGAGTTCAGATTTACGGCGGAATGGGCTACTCTGCCGAAGCCTCAATGGACAGAACATACCGCGATTCGCGCATTAACAGGATTTTCGAAGGGACCAACGAAATTAACCGCATGGTGATCGTTGATATGATATTAAAAAGAGCGATGAAGGGTGAACTCAACCTGATGGGACCTGCCCTGAAAATTCAGTCGGAACTCATGTCTGTTCCGGCAATGGATTCTACAGACGATTCACTTTTTGCACAAGAGAAAAAATATATCGTCAATTTCAAAAAATCCGTGCTAATGATAGCCGGAACGGCTGCACAGCGCCTGATGAACAAACTCGCTGATGAACAGGAAATACTGATGAATATCGCCGACATGATCATTGACGTGTTTGTTTCGGAATCTGTTTTACTCAGGCTTGAAAAATTGGTGTCATTGAACGGCGAAAATGGAAATTCAGAAAGAACGGCCATGATGCGCGTATTAGTCAATGATGCCGCCGACAGGATTAATAAGAGCGGCAAGGAGGCAATTAACGCCTTCGCAGGCGGTGATGAACAAAAGATGTTACTGCTCGGACTGAAAAGATTTACAAAAACCGAGCCTTTCAACACCAAGGAAGCCCGCAGGCTTATTGCTGACAAATTAATTGAGAAAAACGGATACTGTTTTTAATTTTATACTTTAAAATGGAATAAAACTAAGATACTGTTTAAATTTTGAAAATCTATATGCCGGAGGCATAATATATGGGTAGAAAGCAAATTATAGATAGACCATTTCGTCCCGTACGGGACGAGATAATCCCCATTTATTGATTTTCTACCCACATTAAATCCCTACTGGGATTAAAAAAAACAAATTTAAACAGTCTGTAAGCACTGAAATAAACATTTAAACCGGTTTTGTTTATTCACCAGCTAAAAATCTCCCTGGATAACAGCACGAGAAATAATAATTTTCTGAATTTCGGAGGTTCCTTCGTAGATTTGGGTTAGTTTGGCATCGCGCATCAAGCGCTCCACGTGGTAATCCTTTACATAGCCATAACCTCCGTGAATCTGAACCGCTTCGGTAGTTACTTTCATGGCTGTTTCGGCAGCAAACAATTTGGCCATGGCACTGGCATTTCCATAAGGTTTATCCTGATCTTTCAGCCATGCTGCCTTCAAACAGAGGAATCGGGCTGCTTCAATTTCGGTGGCCATATCGGCAAGTTTAAATGCTATGGCCTGATGGTTGATAATTTCAGTACCAAAAGTTTTTCTTTCTTTGGCATATTTAACGGCTAATTCATAAGCTCCGGAGGCAAGTCCAAGCGCTTGCGCGGCGATTCCGATCCGACCTCCTTCAAGCGTTTTCATCGCAAACTTAAATCCAAAACCATCTTCTCCAAGGCGATTTTCTTTCGGCACTATTACGTCGGCAAACTCCACCGAATGGGTATCGGAACTTCGCATCCCCATTTTGTTCTCGTGTATACCCACCGAAACGCCCGGAGCATGCCTGTCAACCAGAATGGCATTGATCCCTTTATGTCCCAGTTCTTTATGGGTCTGAGCGATCACAATATAGGTCGATGCTGAATTGCCATTGGTGATCCAGTTTTTCACTCCATTCAGAATATAATGGTCGCCCATATCGACGGCCGTAGTTTTTTGCGAAGATGCATCACTGCCGCA
>JAVHPO010000205.1:0-15773 GCA_036170635.1 Prolixibacteraceae bacterium
AGGCCGTCCACATCAAAGTGAACGGCCTCTTTTTAATATCGAACGATTTGTTCTACTGCAGCTTGAAGCTAATTGGAACGGTGTATGAAACCCTTACCGGAACACCACGTTGTTTACCTGGTTTCCATTTAGGCAGTGTTGAAACAACCCTCAGGGCTTCCTGATCCAAGGAGGCATCTACACCCCTGGCAATTTTCGCATTGGAAACAGAGCCGTCTTTGTTTACCACGAAGGTAACAAATACTTTTCCCTGGATTCCGTTTTCCTGGGCTACGGTCGGATAGACGATAGCTTTGCCAATGAATGTACGAAGGGCTAACTCTCCGCCGGGGAATTCCGGCATCTCTTCAACCACAACGAATACCTGTTGTTCCTCTTTTTCCTGTACCTCTTCCTGTTTTTGCTCCACTACTTCCACTACATTTTTGTTGACGGTTGCAGTTACTTGCTCGTCGGAGATCATCAACTTACTTTGATCTTCAACTTTTACAGAGTCAACAACGACAGGGGCAACATACTTAACAACTGCTTGTTGTTCTGATGGTGGCGGCGGTGGAGGAGGTGGCGGTGGTGGCGGTGCATCCTGTTGAAGGTTGTTGGCCATTTCCGCGATTACCTCTTTAGCATCCCTTGCTTTTTGTTTGGCTTGATTGCTGGCCCTGATATAGGGAACAATAACGATTAAACCAAGGATAAAAATACCTATCAGCGTAGAGATTAGAACAACACGGTTGTACTTTTTCCGAATCTGATACGCTCCATAATCCTGGTTTCTATTTTCGAAGACTATGTCATCGAAAGTAGGAATGATCTGTTTATCTATTACCATACGTGTCGATCTTTATTTTTTTGCTGTAGAGGGTGCAGCAGCGGTTAAAGGTATTCCGAGAGCACGTTCCACCATATTTTGCTCGAGCCAGTCAATGTCGGTAACAATATATATGGCAATTCCAACGATTGACATTTCATCAATAATATCGACAAAATTCTTGTACTTCGCAGTCTTGTAGAATTTGATCAGGACAATCGGACCGGTATCATCAGCTTTTTTGAGTTGACGAATGGCTGATTGCAAAGAATCCTGTCGGATATTTATCTTCCCTGCAACGACATCACTCTTGAATGCTTCAATTTTTTTGAAGAGTGCCCGGTTTTTATCCAGCAATACCTGACGAATACCTGTGGCGCTGAAATTGGTTTCCCGTAATGGGACCAGGGCCGCAGGATCTGCCTTACCAGGGTACCAGAATACCCTGTTGTTCGGACCCATAATGATGTTAAGCGTACGACTTTCTGCAATTTTGGGAGGTTCAACTTTTTCGTTTTTCTTGATTTTCTCAGGCAAAGCGATTTCCATGACCTTGGGTTTGGCAAAAGCAGTCGTAAGCATGAAGAACGTGATCAGCAGACACATAAGGTCTACCATCGGCGTCATGTCTATGGCGGTTGAATGTTTTTTAGGTCTCCTCTTCCCGCCCTTGTGTTTATCTTCTTGTATAATTTCTGCCATAATACTACTTTTTAGCTTCTTCTACTACTTCAACTTTTTGAAGGCTGGTAATCAGGCTGAACCTGTTTACGTTTTTATCCTGAAGTATATCCAGAACTTTTTTCACAAGTGGATAATCTACATCGTTGTCGCCTTTTATGAGGGCATTTACCGAAGGATTAACCTGTCGGGAGAATAGTATCCACAAGGCCATCTGGTTATCAGTTGAATCAATTGGGATTCCTTTTTCGAACTTGGCTTTTTCGTTGTCTTTGGCAGCAAGGTAAGCCTTAAACTCCTTGATGTTTACTCCAAAAGGGACACTGTTCTTTTCGAAATAGCGCAGTTCTTGCGGGGTGAATACGATGTTGTATCTCTTTCCCATCTCTTCAAGGATTTTGGGTCTGAAATGCAGGATGGTATCCGACCCGTTGTCTACATTGAAAAACACCCGGTTGTCCTTGGCTATTGTTATAGTCATGATATTCTTATCAGGAGTGGGTTTTTCAGATATAGAAAACGGTGTATCGACAGGAGCCGGTTCAGATGGCTTCATGGTAGCTGTCAACATAAAGAATGTCAGCAGCAACGAGAAAAGATCCACCATCGGCGTCATGTCAACATGGGGCGTTTTATGTGGTATTTTAATCTTTGGCATGCGATAGTTTTAAATTTTTTAAGAACCAAAAGAATTAAACCCGGACAATTATTTTCTGATACGGGCAGCGAATGTCTGAGTTAGGCTGAAGCCTGCCTCATCAATCTTGTAGGTGAAACCGTCAATTTTTGATGAGAAATAGTTGTAGAAAATGATGGCCAATGTTGAGCCTGTGATACCGAATGCTGTATTGATCAAAGCCTCAGAAATACCGGTTGCCAACTGAAGTGCATCGGGTGACCCGCCAGCTTGTGAAAGGGCAGCAAAAGCACGGATCATACCGAGTACCGTTCCGATCAAACCGATCAAAACGGAGATCGAAGCAAGGGTCGAAAGAATAACCATGTTTTTGGAGAGCATAGGCAATTCCAAAGCAGATGCCTCTTCCAAAGCCTGTTTCATGGAGGTGATTTTTTGGTCTTTTTCCAGTGTAGTGTCTTTTTCCAGGTCCCTGTAGCGCATCAAACCTGCTTTGATAACGTTTGCCAATGAACCTTTTTGGTTGTCGCATGCTACGATAGCTTCTTCAACTTTATCTTTGGAAGTCAAACTCTGTATGTCAGCAACAAATGCGTCCAAACTGCTTTTACCCTTTACTTTAGCCAAGGTAATAGCTCTTTCGATGATGAAAATGAATAGGGTTAGAATACATGTCATCAGGATAGGAACAATCGGACCTCCTTTATAGAGCATACCCATGTAATTACCCGGTAGTGGAGTCCCTTTTGGATTATTTCCTTCAAAGTTTACAGGATCGCCCATAAAACTTGAATATAGGTAGTACGCTACCAAAAATGCAATAAGAATTGCACCTGTTGCAAAAAATGACTCGAACATTTTTTTGAATGAACCTGAATTTTTACTCATCTTTTTAATTGTTTTCGTGGTTAAATAAAACTTTAGTGAATCTCTATTTGTGTTTTGTTGATTCCTTGGTTGATTATTTGCCTAAAGAGACATTGTAAACCCTGCTTTTGGTTATCGGGATTTCAACAGATTTGTATCCCTCGGCACTGATGACCAGGATAGTAGAAGCTTCAGGCATTGTGAATCTGTATTCACCTTTCGCATTCGTCCATCGTTCTGCGGCAGTATCTTTCACGCTGACAGAGGCTCCGGCAATGGGATTTCCCGATTTGTCCCTGATAACTCCGGAGATTTCGTTGGGGCTTGCCTTTGGCTTGGCGCTTGACTGAAGTGCATTGATGTATTGGATTTGATTTTTAGCCGTTGCATTCGCTGGATCCAAAGCAAGCATTTCCTTGAAATACTCTGTTGCCTTACCGTATTCACCCATTTGCATGTAAAGCGTGGCCATCGAACTGTGGGCTTGCATTACCATGTCTTTGTTCTTGGGATCAAGTTTTGCCATACGGTTGTAATAGGCTTTTGCAGCATCGTAACTTTTGGATTGCAATGCATTGTAACCGAGGTAACGCAATGCATCAAAGATCTCTGTAGCATATTTGACTGAGTCGGAAGAGGCCTTTTCGATCAGCGCAGTAAATTTCTGTTTACCTATACCCAGTTTGGAATCAGGGTCTTTTGCCGAAGCATTTCTGGCGCTCCAAAGGTAACCTTGCATCTGATCAGGATATTTGGCAATCATCTGGTTTAGTATATCTTCTGCTTTGTCAAACTCTTTCCCCTGGTAGTAGGCTTTACCGATCTGAAGGTAATTGTCCTCGCTGTCTTTGCCTTTGGAAAGCAGTCGCTTCCATGTTTCCGCAGCCTCGTCGTGGTGTCTGTGAATGTAGTAGGAATTCGCTTTTTCCTGAATCAGATTGACATCTTCATCACCAAAAGTAATCGCTTTCTCATAGGCTTCATAAGCTTTGGCAAGATCTTTCTCTATGTTATTTACATTGTTTTGCAGATCGGTTACCTTGGCAGCAAGAGGGGCATCGTTAACTTTATTTTTCTCTTTTGCCGCGCCTTTCAAAGACTCATTTTTTTCCCTGACTGCCGTCAGTTCAGCATTGGCTTTGTCCAGTTCAACCAGTAATTTGGGATAATTCAGGTTCTTTTTCATCAGGATCCTTGCATAATAGATATAGTCTTTTTTCAGGATCCGGTCGGCGGAAAGGGTAGCAAAAAGACGATCCATGTAAATGAGGGCCTGAGGGTAGTTTCCCTGTTCGTAGCAGGAATAACCTGCAATACGGTTCAGGAAAGTTCTTGATTTGTCGACTGCAAAAATATCCTCAACATTTTTAATTACTGCCGAATAATTCTTCGAATAGAAAAGAGAGATGACATAACGGATCTTTGCGGGGATATTCTGATTGGTCAATTTTAGGTAAGTCTCATAATTGGTCTTGGATTCTTCCAATCTTGCAGCCATGGCGTAAAGTTGTCCAAGTTCACGGTAAGCTGGCGCATAGTTTTTATCCAGGGCAATCGCTTGTTCGTAATAGGGAATGGCCGCGCCAAAATTTTTACCTTTGAAATAGATGCTGCCAATTTTCATGTTGGCCATGGGTGATTTTACATCAATCTCCTGCGCTTTGTTGTAATTTTTGATCGCGAGCGATCCATTGTTTACGAGGAGGTACAAATCACCGGCAATAATATAGATTTCGCCATTTTTTTGGTCAATGTTCAATGCCTCACGTATATCAGGCATGGCAAGCGCTGTATCAACACGATCAAACACAATGTATGACTCTGCCAGTTTGGCAAGAGTGTAGGCGTACTCCTGGGGATTAGGGATTTTTGAGACCTTTTTGTAAGGAAGTAAAAAGCTCTTCGCTTTCGCTCTCATTTGAGTTGCTGTTGCCTGATCGCCTGAATAGGAGGCTACTTTCGCCAATCCAACATAGTTTAGCGGGTCGTTTGGAGAGATGGAAATCCCTTTCTCGAACTGCTGTTTTGCTTCCAATGCAATCACCTTCAGGGAGTTGGAAATGGTGTCTGAAAAGAAGTTCAACAAAGTATTTTCACCTAGCCTATAATAGACTTTACTGCTTGGGGCACTTTTTGCCAGATTTTGAAGAATCTGATCAGCTTTGTCATATTGCTCATTGTTGGAGGCAGTAATCGCTTCTTCCAATGTTTGGGCTTTCAATCCGGCCGCACCAAATACCATTATCAGTGTCAGGACAATAGAAATCTTATTAATAAAACGAGTAATCATTTTGGCGAAATATTAAAGTTACTTTTTAAACTGTATCAAGCGAATCGGCATGGTCGCGGGAACAAGGCCGGATTTCAGGATAATTCTTTGTCCCCTTTCACCGGATACCCAGGAGATAAAACCAGTACCCAGTCCTTTGAAGGATTCCCTGGAAACCATGTAAATTTTTCTGGTAAAGGGATAACTTTTATCATAAATCGACCCTTGAACCGGCATAAAATAGGAACCAGGATTCAGGAATTGGTCTGAAACCGCGACGATCTTAATTTTATCTGTAAATGACCGGCTCACTGAATCTTCCCTGTCACAAATCCAGTTAACGCTCACCATTCCTATCGCACTCTTATTCCTGGCTACATAATCGATTACCTGTTCGTTGCTTTTAACAGAATAGAAATTCGATGGCAACTGAGCGGGGAGATTAAATTTCTCTTTGAAATAACGAATGTTCGCCGATTTCTCGTTGTCAAAAACGGCAACCATTTTACCCAATTTCGAGGTGGAATTGATCTCCTTCCAATCCGTCATTTTGCCGGTAAAAATATCGTTGACATTTTGGTAGGTTAAGAGTGAATCCTTGTTTTCTTTATTGAGCACCAGTGCAATGGCATCATAGGCAACAGTTGTTGTCCTGACAATCGTTTGCATATTTAGCAGCACCTCTTTCTGCTGGGGGGTAGGTTCCCACGAAGTGACAACAACTTTCACTGAATCTTTCAGGAAGGCGCTGATGATATCTGTTTCCGGCATGTAGGAGGGTGTGACATGAGCGTACTTGTAAACCGAGGTGAAAGTGTAAATTTCTGCATCAACAATGGGCTGAAAGGAGGCATCAGCTGCAATTCGGATATTTCCCCTGGTAGGCGTCTCAGTCATTTCACCGGGTTTATTGCTACCACACTGAATAACAATAGTAAGCATCAGCATAACAATGCTGATTGCAAAACCATACGACTTCAAATCCTTCTTAGTTGAAGAGTGTTTCACTAATTTTAGTTACAAGAGGTTAAAATTTCGATGCAATAATAATAAATCAAATTTGTTATAGGGCAATAAATTGCAAGATTCTTATTTTTTTTTTTAGTGAACAGCAATATTTCAAATGAGAACAGTACAAAATACTTATAAAATTTAGATTGAATTTAAATAACCTCATTTATAAGATGTTCACTGCTAAAATTACCCAAAATCAATCTTCCTCCGAATCAAAAAAATTCTCTTTGATCTTCCTGTAGGCGACAAAAATCCTGTATACCCCATACAGCGCCAGAGGCAGAGCGAAAATCGCCCTCATGGCAATATCTATGTAGCTGAATAGTGGACTGAAATAGAGGATATAAGCGAGCCCGAGATAAAAGAAGATCATCAGGGTACTAAACAATGTCATTACTTGGTCATAGAGTTTTCTGCTACTCATTCTGGAACGGTTTAAAGAGTGTAAATATACAAAATTTGTTGAAAGCTTTTACTTCAGCCAGCGGTTTAACCAGTCAAAGAAAACCCTTTGCCACAGGATACCATTCTGAGCCTGAAGGATCCAGTGATTCTCATCAGGGAACAGCAAGAGTTCGGCAGGAATATTTTTAAGCCTGGCAGAATTGAAAGCCCCCATTCCCTGGGTGTATGGAATCCTGTAATCCCTTTCCCCGTGAATGACCAACATAGGAGTATCCCAGTTTTGAACAAGCTTGTGAGGGGAAAAATTTTTGTAAGTATTTTGAGCTACCGCATTTTTTGCATCCCAGTATGAACCTCCATTGTCCCAGTTCACGAACCACATCTCTTCGGTGGTGGAGTACAATGCCTCCAGGTTGAAGATCCCGCTATGGGATATGAAAGCTTTAAATCTGCCTTTGTGTATTCCTGCCAGGTAGTAAATGGAATATCCGCCATAACTTGCACCCACAGCCCCCAATTTGTTTTTGTCGACATAGGGTTCTGCTGCCAGGGTATCGATGGCAGTGAGGTAGTCTTTCATGTTTTGGCCGCCATAATCGCCTGAGATCTGTTCGTTCCAGGCTTGTCCAAAACCAGGAAGTCCTCGTCGGTTGGGTGCAATGATGATATAGTTGTTTGCCGCCATCATCTGGAAGTTCCAACGGTACGACCAGAATTGACTGACAGTACTTTGCGGTCCTCCCTCACAAAAGAGCAGGGCCGGATATTTCTTCTTCGGATCGAAATGTGGCGGATAGATTACCCACGCACGCATTTTTTTCTTATCGGTTGTCGTAATCCACCTGCTTTCAACTTTACCGATACTCAGTTGATCGAGAATGCCTTTATTGACTGTGGTGAGTGGTTTGTCTGATCCGGTTTTCGGGTTGACCAGATAGAGTTCGGCAGGCTGTGACATGGATACTTTGGATGCCACGAGATTTTCTCCGGCGGGAGCTACACTTTGATAATTGTGGATGCCATCCGTTACCCTGGAGATTTTTTTTGTGGCAAGATCCAGTTTAAAGATCTCGTCGGTTGCATGGATGTCGGACAGAAACCAAATTGTCTTGCTGTCGCCCGACCATACCAGGTTTTGGAGATTTTGGTCGAATCCGGCAGAATAATCTTCTTTCTTTCCGGTCGCCAGGTCAGCAACGTAAAGTCTCACTTTGTCGGCTTCGTAGCCATCCCGTGCCATGCTCTCCCAGGCAATTTTTTTGCCGTCAGGTGAGAACGCCGGATTTTGATCGTATCCCATCATGCCTTCTGTCAGGTTACTGGTGGTTCCGGTCTCCAGATTGTAAATATAGATGTCAGAATTGGTTGATATGGCATAAGCTTTTCCTGATTTTTTCTTACAGGTATAGGCGACCTTCCTTCCATCGGCGCTCCAGGCGATCTGTTCGCTTCCTCCGTAGGGTTTAAGCGGAGAGTCATATTTTTCACCTTTCTGAAGGTCGATGTGGTTGGTCAAACCGGCTTCTGAATAGGTGGCAACAAAAATGTGCTGGTAAGTGCCATCGCTCCAGGTATCCCAATGACGGTACATGATGTCGTCGTACAATCGGGCATTGGCAAGTGGAAGGTCGGGGTATTTATCGTGCACATCCTGATCCAGTTTCACGGTTCCGATATAGAAAATATGCTTCATATCCGGGGCATATTTGAAGCCGGAAATACCATCTTTTACCTTCGAAATTTGGGTTGGAGCGGTTCCGTCAGGATTTATCTCCCAAAGCTGCGGTTCACCTGAGGCGGTTGAAATGTATCCAATCTTTTTGCCATCCGGTCTCCAGGTCGCCTCTGACTCTTTTTCAGGGGTGTCGGTTATCCTTTTCCCGGGTCCGCCTTCCACTGAAACCAGGTAAAGGTCCCGGTAGGATTTGTTTTCAGGAATATTGAACCAGGTCACGTCGTACAATACCGTCTTCCCATCCGGGGAAACCTGTGAGGAACCAACCCGTCCAAATGACCAGAGCACCTCGGGGGTCATCAGGTCGGAACTTAGTTTCGGTGTTTCAGGGACAAAGTTTTTTTTGACAGGCAGACTATTTGCGGGCCGACCGGCAAACCCTACCAGGATGGTAGAGAAAAGTACCAGAGTAGTATAGAAAATTTTCATTGGCTTCTTTTTTTCGCAAAAGTAGCATCATTTGAGCGGAAGGCAATGATTATTGTCAATAATTGATCATGTGCGGCAGCTCATTCATTTTTCCTTCGTAATCGGTATACCGGATTTTGAAAAGCGTGCTGTGCAGGCCTGAAATTTTATAAGAATTCAGTTTGAAACTAACGTAATCTGATGCAGCATAACTTTTTTGGTCACCTCTGGCATTGTGCCGCAATTCGAAAATAAAGGGTTTGTCTTTGCCGTTTCCTTCCGCAATGTCTGCCAGGTTAATGTAATGAAGGGAACCCTGGGTGTAGTACTTAAAATTGATAGTCAAAATGCTGTCACCCGACACCCATGAGTCACGAATGATGATCGGATCATTGCCAATGCTGTCGCTTACAGCGGTCGAAAGACGCAGGATATTCTTGTAGGGAATGTTATGAACATAGTTGATTTTACCATAAATTGTCTTTGACGAATCTGCATTGACAACATCCTGGTAAGGAGCAAAATTGATCAGAATGCGTTGGTTCGGCTTTATTTCATCCAGATGGAGAGACTGGTCAAGCGCTACGAATTTGTCGCCATCGTCAAGCCTGATCTGAAAACTGTTTATACCATCTTTGCTTGTCGATTCTACTACACCAAAAGTGACAATGAAATCACCAACAGCATAGTTGCTTTCACTCTTTTGACAAGAGGTAAACAGGAGGGAAAGAGTCAAAATCAGAACAAGGAAGAGAACTTGAACGCTAAATCGAATTTTCATGGTTCAATGGTATGGTTAACTTTAAAATAAGAAAGGATATCGGTCCAAAAGGTTGCGTGGAAACCCGCCATATTCCAGATATTTAACTTTATTTTAGGTTTTTTAGAGAGTCAAAATGAGAACATACTTTATTGCTTAATCTTCATTCCATAAAAAATGTTGGTATCTTCGTTGAACAATTTCAGCTTTCCTGAATCTGAATAATTCTAAATGGAACGTGCATTTCTAGAAACAATATTTCTTTGCGGAGTGGCATTACTGGCACTTCTGGAGTTGTATTATCTTCAAAATTTTGACATGGACCGGAAGATTCTTGTAGAACAGAAGAAAAAGCGCACCTTTCTATTCCTTCTGATCGCGGGGATTCAGATCATCCCATTCGTTTATATATTTTCTGTTGACTTTGGGCCAACCGATTATCACTTTTGGAAATGGCTGAGCTTTCCTGTAACGCTCTGCTTCGCTTTTTGTATTTGGCTGTTTATAAAGGCATTGTCTGATCTTGGGAAATGGTGGACGCCCGGACAGGAGCTGAAAGAGGATTTGGAGTTGGTCAAAACCGGAGCCTACCATTACGTGAGACATCCGATGTACCTTGCCCTCTTGGGAATTGCTGCTTGCCAGGTATTTATGATTCAAAACTGGATTGCCGGACCAGTTTCCCTCGTACTGGTAACCCCGTTTGTCATTTATCAGATTGGTAGGGAAGAACGCCTGCTTACCAAGTATTTTGGCAACGATTACAGGGAGTATATGAGAAAAACAGGAATGCTTTGGCCTAAAGAGGAGAAGATGCCTTTGTTCAAAAAGATCCTTCGGGAGCTGATAAAAAATACAAGGATATTCCTGAGAATTTTGTGGAAACTGATCGTTAAACTATACCAAATGAGACCTTCGCGATCAATGAATAGAAGCCTTTAAATCTTTGGCCGACAAGGCCCTGCGCATTGGAAGCAAATCCTTTTTAGAGCCGCGTTTTACTTCGCATTTTTGTTTGTAATGCACCAGATAGGTGCACTGAATGGCCTGGACCCGTTCCATGTTGCATACTTCTATAAGGGCGTCAATCACATAATTAAAGGTGTGATAATCGTCATTGTAAAGCACCAGGGAGTTGCCGTTTTCCAAACCATCGGAACTCTTGTTTTTATGCCGGACAGACTTGTCAGTATCCATACTTCAAAACGAATTATTGTTGTGCAGAATTGCAAATAAAACAAAATTATTTTCCACCTGCAATTTTTATTGCTTCGTTAACTTTTATCCTTTGGCCATTGAGGAAAGCTGCAACAAAGGCATCTTTAATCCCTTCTGACACCATTTGATCTTTTAATTTGCAGATTTCATGATAGTTGTCAATATTTCCCACCGTGTATATGACATTGTTTCTTGAGTCGGTTTGTCTGTCAACCTTCATTATTTTGCTGATTCTTTGATGTGCTTTTCTGAAAGCAGTCGATTGCAAATCGTTTCTGAAGGAACCAATTTGTACTTTGAAGATAAGATTTTCGACAGGGGCACTTTTTGTTGAATTTTCGACAGGCTTTTCGACAAGTTTTTGTTCTATAATCTGTTCACGATTCTTTTTTACAATCGAAACATTTACTGGCCTGGCTGGCTTACCGGTGGTTTTGTCAAAGGTGACAACGACAGAATTTTTCATTCCCTCCCTGATCAGCTGATCTTTCATCCTGGAAGCATCCTGGAAGTTCGTGAAATTTCCAACCGTGAAGATGGTATACTTTCGCTCATCGGTAAACCTCTCTATTTTCCTCAATTTGTTAATTTTGGCATAAGATATTTTAAAAGAGGAAGAAATTGCGCCATTCTTAAAGGATCCAATCTGAACTTTGTAAACCAAAATTTCCGCATGGGGATTATTTCCCGGAGTTTCAGTGGAAACAACAATTTTCTCCGGTTCAACCTTAATTGAATCCTTCGTAACAACAGGTTCAGATACTGTCAAAACAGGCTTTTCTGCTTTTTTTCTGCCTTCAATCAGCTTGGTCTCTCTTTCCAAAATGGTTGCATTGTATGCGATGGCAGCTTTTGTGCCTTCCCTGTCCCAATATGCCGATTCTTTGACACGCGATTGCTCCAGGAATTTTTCCCTGTCCCGCATCAGCTGGAAGGATTTTTGCTCACAATCTACGATTTGCTGGACCATCCCCAGTCGGGTATCGACTCTTGTAATACGATCATGTTCTTTTCTTAAAGAATCAGTCAATGCAAGGATGGAATCGTTTTTTCCTGTACACATCCAGGCTTTGGTGAAGAGTATTTTACTGGCTTCACTACGAAAATCCTCAATCGAATGATAGGCCAGCAATTCATTTACCTGGAAATTAAAGGAAGACTTTTTGAGGGCTTCCGGAACAGGAAAGATCTTTTCGTCAATTTTTGGAGGAGTCTTTAAGGTGGAATCTCCGAAAAGTCCTGTGTCTGATAGTTTTCTTGGTTTGAAAGGATTTGTTTTAGTTTCACACAAACCAACATAATAATCATATTGAAGGGATCTTTTCTCTTGTTTGGATCCGACTTTAGCATACCTGTCGTAAAAATCCTTTGCCTCCTCCCACTGTCCAAGCGCATGAAAGTAGATGGCAAGGTAGAAATTTGAGTTGACAGGAGTCTTGTCGACAACTGAATTTAGCAGTGCTTCTTTGGCTGCCGTTTCAAATATGTTGTTCTTTATCAAGGAAACGCCATAATAATAGTTGTACATGGCGTTGTCAGGATAACTTTGAGCCAGTTTGGCGAAAATCGGGAGTGCCTTTTCAAAATTGCCCTGTTGGAAATAATCAATTCCAAGGGTCTCTTTGCCTAACGTTTGTTGCCCGAAAGACAATTGGGTCAAGAGCACTGCAAGGACCGAGAAAACCAAAATACGTTTTAAAAGCAAAACTTTGTTCATGCTGTTTTTCTATGCGAAATCGGGTCTAAAATTACAAATTTAACCCATTTGAAACGAACCGACAGATTAATTGATTTTTTAGCCTCGCGGATTTCGGAAAGTGGTCGGATTCACGTAAATTTGTAAGGTATACATTTTTTATAAAATCAGATATGGAAAAATTGACAGAGGGTATGTCCGCTCCTCATTTTGAGGGGATAACGCAGGATGGAAAAACAATCTCACTTGGCGATTTTAAGGGTAAGAAGTTGATTCTCTATTTTTATCCGAAGGACAACACCCCCGGATGCACAGCTGAATCCTGCAATCTGAGCGAAAATTATGATTATTGGTTGTCGAAAGGGGTGGATGTTGTTGGTGTTAGTCCGGACAGTAGTGCCTCACACCAAAAATTCATTGAAAAGTTCGGATTGCGCTTCTCCCTGATCGCCGATACCGGGAAGAGGATACTGGAAGATTATGGTGTATGGGGCGAAAAGATGAATTACGGCAAGAGTTACATGGGAGTTATCCGGACAACCTTTTTGATTGATGAAAAAGGGATCATTGAGAAGATTTTTAGGAAGGTGGATACCAAAGATCACACCAATCAGATTATTAAGGAGCTAAATATTTAATTCATATAGAAATGGCAAAAGATGACGTAAAGGCAGCTGCAGCAGACAAGGCAGTAAATCTTGAGAAGTTGAAAGCATTGCAGCTGACGATGGATAAGATTGAGAAAAGTTATGGGAAAGGTTCTATCATGCGTTTGGGTGACAGACCTGTTGATGATGTGGCTGCTATCAGTTCCGGATCCATCGCGCTGGATTTGGCACTGGGCATTGGGGGATATCCCAAAGGCAGGGTTATTGAGATTTTTGGTCCTGAGTCTTCCGGGAAAACGACGCTGGCCATCCATGCCATTGCCGAAGCCCAGAAACAGGGAGGCATTGCAGCCATCATCGATGCGGAGCATGCTTTTGACCCGGGTTATGCTACCAAATTGGGAGTAAACATCAATGAATTGTTGATTTCGCAACCAGACAATGGTGAACAGGCGCTCGAAATTGCGGATAACCTGATTCGTTCAGGAGCGATCGACATCATCGTCATTGACTCGGTCGCTGCGTTGACACCAAAGGCAGAAATCGAAGGTGAGATGGGTGATTCGAAGATGGGATTGCAGGCGAGATTGATGTCTCAGGCCCTTCGTAAATTAACCGCAAGTATCAGTAAAACAAAGACATGCTGTATTTTTATCAACCAGTTACGCGAAAAGATTGGGGTCATGTTTGGTAACCCTGAAACCACAACCGGAGGGAATGCCCTCAAATTCTATGCGTCTGTCAGGCTGGATATCCGTAAGATCGGTCAGTTAAAAGATGGCGAAGAGGTTCAAGGTAACCATACCCGGGTAAAAGTTGTAAAGAATAAAATTGCCCCACCATTCAGAAAGGCAGAGTTTGACATCATCTTTGGTGAGGGTATCTCCAAAACAGGAGAGATCATCGATTTGGGTGTGGAATTGAACATTGTTAAAAAGAGCGGCTCCTGGTTTAGTTATGGTGAAACCAAGCTTGGACAGGGTCGAGAATCGGTGAAGGCACTGTTAATCGACAATCCTGAATTATCGGAAGAGATTGAAAAGAAGATCATTGCCAATTATACACCTTCTCTCGAAAAATAAGCTTACTGGCTGTTTGCCGGGATGGGAGAGTTGATTCATCAACTAATTGGAGGTGGACCTTTCAATCTCATTGCGTTCGTCTGAGATAAGTTATTGTTAAAATAAACACTAAATCTGAACCGAAACAGCAGCGGTTCAGATTTTTTTTGGACATTTGCAGCTGGATTGATGTGATAAATTGTAATTCAGAACGGATGAAAGTTATAAAATTTGGAGGAACATCTGTCGGTTCCGCTGAAAATGTAAAGAAAATCGATGAAATAGTTCGGAATCAACAATCGGATCTGATTGTTGTGGTCAGCGCTGTTGGCGGTGTCACCGATATGCTGCTGGCCGCAGCCAATGCAGGTGCTCAGGGTAATGAAGTCAATCCTTTGCTGGAGGAGATATGGGGTCGTCACGAGAAGATCATGACTGCTCTTTTTGATGAGACGACCCTCGGTGAGGTAAAAGTAAAGATGAAAATCCTCTTCGATGAACTGGAGAAGATCCTTCAGGGGATTCGTTTGATTGGCGAACTCACGCCCAAAACGCTCGACAAGGTGATGGGTTTTGGCGAGAGGCTCTCTTCGCAGTTTATTTCCAGGTACCTGGATGCTGAACTCATCGATAGTGCAGCCCTTATCCGTACGGATAAAAACCATGGCCGGGCCAATGTTGATTTCAATACTACTTATGAGCTGATCAGTAAAAACTGTAGCGGCTTAAAGCGGTTGGCCGTGGCGCCCGGATTTATTTCCTCAGCCTCAGACGGAACGATGACCACCCTGGGAAGAGGTGGTTCAGATTATACGGCAGCGCTTTTTGCCGCTGCCCTCAATGCGGAAAAACTGGAGATCTGGACCGATGTAGACGGTTTCATGACGGCCGATCCCCGGGTTATCAGCAAGGCATATCCCATTTCTCAGCTTACCTACAGCGAAGCGTTGGAACTTTCGCATTTTGGCGCCAAAGTGATCTATCCGCCCACCATTTTGCCTGTATACCAAAAATCGATACCTGTTCAGATCAAAAATACCATGAATCCTTCAGCCAAAGGAACTTTGATCGGAAATGTGAACCATCCGGGGGCTGAGCATCCCATCAAAGGGATCTCCTCCATCGATGGGATCTCGCTCTTTACTGTCCAGGGACTCGGAATGGTGGGGGTAACCGGTATTGCCATGAGGCTGTTTGGCGCCCTGGCAAAACAAGAGATCAATGTCATCCTGATTTCACAGGCTTCCTCCGAGAATTCGATCAGCTTTGCCATCGACTCGGCCAGTGGAAAATCTGCAGAAACAGCCATTCAACAAGAATTTGAGCGCGAAATAGCTTCCGGCCTGATCAACAAAATCAGCAGCGAAGAGGATCTTTGCATCATCGCCATCGTTGGCGAGAACATGAAACATTCGGCTGGTATTGCAGGAAAACTGTTTTACACGATTGGAAAAAATGGTATCAATGTTGTGGCTATCGCGCAGGGAGCATCAGAACAGAATATCTCCTGGGTGGTCAAAAAATCCGATCTGCGCAAAACACTCAACGTTGTTCATGAATCCTTTTTCCTCTCACCATTTATCGAATTGAATCTCTTCCTGGTAGG
>JAVHPO010000206.1:0-15744 GCA_036170635.1 Prolixibacteraceae bacterium
CCAGAACAAGATCCCAGACAATCAGCCAGAGGGAAATGGCATCCGGAAGAAAAACAAACGGCCTATCATATCAGTCATATAAAAATGATTGATGACCGGGATTATATTTGGGGGACCTTTGTCTGGAATATGTTTGATTTTGGGTCTAATTTCAGAAGGGAAGGAGATACTCCTCATGTCAACGACAAAGGTTTGGTTTCTTATGACCGCAAATACCGTAAGGATGCATTTTATCTGTACAAAGCAAATTGGAATAAAGAAGAAAAAATGACCCATCTTTGTTCGAAGAGTTATAAAGATCGAAAAGAGGATGTAACAGATATTGTGGTATTTACAACAGCTTCCCTTGCAAAGCTTTTCATAAATGGTAAGCAAGTTGGAACGATGAAAGCCGACCAGTATGCAACGATAGTTTGGCAAAATGTAAAACTTACTTCTGGCAAAAACTTAGTGGAAGTTAGAACATCTGATGGAAATGACTCGGCAGAATGGACAGTTAAATAATGAACTCATTTAAACATTTGACAAACATCCTACTTTTTCAGATTTGTTAGTATTTCCTGTTCTCCTCGTTGGGACACCCAAAAGTATTCCAACGGGGTGAGATTGTCGCAGTTGGAATCATAATTTGATCGCAAATATCAGTAAGTTAAAAAAACTGTTTGAAGGCAAAACTCAACGATAGGAATTGGTTGGTCGTTTAATATTGATTTTTCATCCGCAACATGGACATTTTCACAAATAAGAATTGATACACGGACATTTAATGCAACCAAAGGATGGTAATGGCCAGTCCTTCAGGCTGATATAGATATTAATAAGAATTTACTTCCTAATAATCCCGGGTATTAATTCGAATTGTATTTCAGAATAAGGTGAAGTTCTTTTTAATAAAGGACTTCACCTTATTTTTTTGAAAGTTTGGATAATTTCTTTGTCGAGTGTGATGTAAATCCCGAGAGAGATTTCTTAACACAAAGATTCTGGAGGCAGCTCCTTGGATATTGTAGGCCTTCTATAGTGCAAGAAAGGGCAAAAGTCCTTTTCCCATGTTAGGTGGCGATGTTTTTGATCTGAAAGATGAACAATTTGAAGATTTAATGTTGGGAATGATGATGGACTCTGAAAAAACGGGTAAGACAGTGTCCAGAAGTACTATTATGAAAAATCTTAAATCAAAATGATTGTTGAATACCAGAAATTCATATTCGATATTTTACTACATTTGCGCTGTCATTGTCCAAAGGATATTTGACGTGGTTGGCCGCAATACCGTAAGTTGCGGTTTTTTTATTGATAAAAAAATCAGTTAATTTTACACAGTCACCAATCCAAAAGCATAATGGAAAGGAATCATCTTTTTCCCCTCAAAATTGTTTATCCAGGCTGGTTCCTTGTGACTTATTTCAGCGATATCGCCAGCACTTGTCTCCTTAAATTTTTCAGCAATATATCTCAAAGAGTTGAGTTCTGATGCAGAAAACAAGGATTCATCAAATTTCAATTTGCCCGTTGAAATAATCTGTTCAACTTCTCCATAACTTATTACTGAATACTCTTTGCTGATTATTCCTTCGTCTTCTAATGCATCAAACAAAATATCGTAATGGTTTGGGACGGGACCACGTGTTATGGCTGCATATTTTAATCCAGTAATACTTTGAGAAGAATCTCTAAATTGAACGAAATCGGTATAAAACAACAACTTGTTCATCTTAGTTTTATATGGTTGTAATAATTCAGCAAAATAGACAATTACTTGTTTTGTTTTCCTTCGGTCAAATGCTTTAAAACCTGAATCAATATCCGGTTGACACTGAAATCTGGATAACTGGTCTAAATGGGAACAGGAATCACTTTTTAATATTTGAATATGCCGTAATATTTTCTCTCGTTCCTTCGATTCCAATTCACTGCTTTGCAAAATGTGTTGTTCAAATATATCAGGTTGACTAATTATTTGAATAAAATTTGCATTTGCTCTTGAGGGTACCTCGCCGGCCTCATAATTCCTCCATGAGTTAGCTCCAAATCCCAAGATTTCCGAAATCCGGGCTTGTGAAAGATTGTATCTCTGCCTGATTTCAAGAATCTGCTCAGGGAAAGGAATATGATGCCGGACCCTGTATTGGTTGACTACCTGATTGTAATTCAATTCTGAAAAATGTTCATCTTCAAAATGTTCACCAGTATCCTCACATTTATAATAATGGAATACAACCGGGTATGATTCCTTTCTGTATGTCACATCGCGTATCTCTTTTCCAACGCTCATCTCTTTACCTGTAATCGGGCTTTTCATCTCTTTTATTTGAATGGGTAGTTCATATTGTATTCGGCCGGATGAAATGAGATACAAATGGTTTGTGAATTTTCTCTCCCCATACTGATTTTAATGTACACTTCAGTTTCTTTTACGCTCTTGCCAAATACCCACATAGGCGCAATGCCGCTCATCTGTTCTTCCAAAGGACCCTGAGAATAGTCCTCTATAATTAACTTTTCAATTATCTC
Organism: Prolixibacteraceae bacterium; assembly: GCA_036170635.1. Lineage (GTDB taxonomy): Bacteria > Bacteroidota > Bacteroidia > Bacteroidales > Prolixibacteraceae > CAINVV01. The sequence goes on from JAVHPO010000206.1 coordinate 2,515, forward strand.
TTTCCTTTTCCCCGGACTTATCTCTAAATCCAAAAGGGCCTGTGCATTCTTCCCACGATCGTCCCGAAAGATAATCTGGAAAATTTTCATTTTTGTTTTAAAGTCGCTTAAAAAATGTTCAACCTCTAGTTTGGTTGCCATTAGTTACAAAGTTAGGTTATTAATCTGTATTTTATACTTTAAAGTTGAATGTTATGCAACATGTTATCATAAAATTAACTTTAAAGTTTTTTTTCGCTTACAGTTTACTTTTGATTGGTGCTATTAAATTTTATATTTGTTCAAGAAAGCTATTGATCAAGAACATGTCATTTCCCAATACAAAAATGCTTAAAAATATTCCCAAGTACCTCATCTGTTGATATTTGTCCTGTAATGGCCCCCAGGTAATGAAGGCATTCGCGGATATCCTGCGACAAAAATTCGCCGGAGAGGTTGGATTCCAAACCAACGATGGTCCGCTCGATGGCATCCAGGGCTTTGGTCAGCGCTTCGAAATGGCGGATATTGGTAACGATCACATCTTCCGGTTGAATTTTAAACAGGGAGACAGACTCGTGCATTAAACCGATCAGTCCGGCCAGGTTATCTTTCGATTTTGCTGCAATGAAGACCAGTGATTCGTTCGCTTTCAATGGAATAGAGGATAGTTCTTTGCGTATCTTTTCCGAAACCAAATCGGATTTGTTGGCGACAAATATGAGCTTTTGGTTCTTGATCTTGTTTCTGATCTCCATAATTCTACCAAGGATGGCTTCAACAGGAGAGGTGAGATCCAGCACCAGCAACACCAGTGTCGCCTGCTCCAATTTCCGGTAGGAGCGCTCGATGCCAAGGTTCTCTATCGTATCGGCGGTCTCACGCAATCCGGCAGTGTCGAAGAAGCGAAATAGAACGCCATCCAGGTTGACCACATCTTCTATCACATCGCGGGTGGTGCCATGAATATCAGAAACGATCGCCTTCTCTTCATTTAGCAAGGCATTAAGCAGTGTTGACTTTCCTACGTTGGTCTCCCCGATGATGGCAACAGGAATGCCGTTTTTAATCACGTTGCCCAGATTGAACGAATCGGCCAATTTCCGAAGCAGGGTGGCAATTTTGCGCGAAAGTTCCATAAGTTGGCTTCTGTCGGCAAACTCCACATCCTCCTCACTGAAATCAAGTTCTAATTCTACAAGTGTTATAAAATGAAGAAGCTGTTCCCTTAACTGGCCGATTTCTGCCGAAAATCCGCCGCGCATCTGGTTCAATGCTACCTTGTGAGCGGCGGAATTACCTGAAGCGATAAGGTCAGCTACCGCCTCGGCCTGCGAGAGATCCATCTTTCCGTTCAGAAATGCGCGCTGTGTAAATTCTCCGGGTTGCGCCAGTTCAGCTCCGCTATCGATCATCAAACGGAGAATTTGTTGCTGCACGTATTGCGATCCGTGACAGGAGATTTCAGCCACATCTTCACCTGTATAGGAGTGGGGCGCCCGGAAGAGCCCGATTACAACTTCATCCAGAAGGATATTCTCTTGATAGATGGAGCCAAAATGGAGTGTGTTGGCGGCTTGATCAGCCAGTTTCTTGCCTGGTGAAGGAGATCTGAAAACGGAATCAACGATCGTGATTGCCCTACTCCCTGATAGCCGGATAACAGCAATGCCTCCTGTTCCGGCAGGAGTAGAGATGGCACAGATGGTTGAATCATTGAACATGTGTCGTTAAATTTTTTACAAAGATAGCAGATCCAATAAAAAAGAGGGGTACCGAAGCACCCCTCTTTTTTATTGGATCTCAATGGCTCTCGCCGGTTTTGGTTTAAGCTCCTCCCGTTTGGGAAGAGTGACCAGCAGAATGCCATCTTTGTAGTTTGCCTGAATCTGATCGCCGTTGATGGTTTCAACTGGAATGTTGAACAGTCTGCGGAATGAGCGATAGCTGAATTCCTTGCGGGAATAGCGTTCTCCAGATTCTGAATTTTCGGTTGAAACTTCAGCCGAAACAGTCAAACGGTTATGCTCCAGGTCAATTTTGAAATCCTCTTTCTTCAATCCGGGTGCAGCCACTTCAATCTGGATACGGTTGTCGTCTTCCAGAATGTTTACTGCAGGTAGAGTACTGTCGTCTGATGAAAATCCGGCATTGTTCCAATCCACCAGTTCCCTGTTAAACAGTTGGTTGAAAACGGATGGATAAAGTCTGTTGTTTGTTCTGATCAATGTCATGATAAATTCCTCCTATTTTCTAGTTAACATTTTTAATTTGTGGCCACACCGTTGTGGCACAAACGGGATAAATCAATAGATATGCCAATCTTTGAGCTAAAATCGGTTTCCTCCTAATTTACAATCAGTTAAAAAAATGGGAGGATTTTTCCTGGACAAAATGACATTTGCATATCAAAATATTTGTGACAAAAAGTCATAAATATCTCATAATCATGTAAATATGTCAGTTTTTTATTGCCGGTTAGTTGAAAGGCAGATTGATTAACTTTCCTTAAAATAGCGGGCCATGATGCTGTTGGAACTCTTCGAATTATTTTTATATTTGATCTATTATCCAGGCTTTGGTTAACTTCAAAAAAAAAACAACGAGATGCTTCCAAAATTTTTACTTGCAGACAATTCACAAGTCCTTCCCGACACGATCTTCATCATTCATACAGAGGAGCCCCGTTTCATCGTGGGCTGTGATTTGGAAGGATTCAATGTCGATCAGGAAATTCATTGGATTGATGAAGAACCTGATTGCGCTGACTTAAAAGCAGAATTGCTGGAGCAGGCTGAAGAGTTTATGGAACTTGAACTCGAATACGAAGACGAACTTGATAAACTGGAGGAGGAATCTGACAATTAACTTTATAGGTCATGCAAATTATTGAAAAAGGAGGACCCAAGAGACTAAAGAGATCCGTTAAGGACAAGATGATCGCAGGTATTTGTGGTGGTCTGGCAGACTATTTTGACATTGATTCCACATTGGTCAGGCTGGTATTTGCGTTTACCGTTCTTTTTGCCGGTACGGGCATTTTGGCTTATCTCATTATGTGGATTATTGTTCCAAAAGAAGATTACTAACATGTCGTTTCATTTTTCTAGACCTTTCTTCGTGTGTTTTATTACCATGAAGGTTATTGGTCGTGTTTACTAATTCCAATCAAACTCCCATGCAACGAAGAAATTTTATACAAAAAACATCAGCTGCTTTGGCATTCACCGGCCTTGGAACATCCATTTTCGCCATACCTGAATTTCAGGATGTAAAGCCGTCGAACAGTGCTTTTTTTAAGTTGAGATATGCCCCCAGTTTCGGAACTTTCAATGAACTGGCAGGAAAAGATCCGATCGACCAGATTAAATTCTGCAACGATCAGGGATTCAGGGCTATGTTCGACAATGGCTTCATGGGAAGGCCGGTTGAGGACCAGGCTAAGATTGTTGCCGAGATCAACCGGTTGAACATGAAGATGGGCCCCTTCGTGTTGTATGCCGATTTCAGCAAGGAATCAATGGTGCTCAAGGACAATGATATCCGCCAAATGCTGGTTGAAAAGGTGAAAGCCGGTGTGGAAGTTTGTCAGCGGACCGGACTTAAATGGGCATTGATGGTTCCCGGACGCTACAATGAACATATGGATTGGGGCTACCAGACTGCCAATGTGATTGATATCATGCGTGAGCTGAGTGATATCGCATTGCAGGGAGGGATGACCATTGTGCTGGAACCACTCAACAAGCGCGATCATCCGGGTCTCTTTCTGACAGGAATGGCGCAGACTTACGCAATATGCAGGGGAGTAAACAGTTCGGCCTGCAAAATTGTCGATGACCTGTATCACCAGCAGATCACAGATGGGAATCTGATCCCGAACATCGAAGCTTCCTGGAGTGAGATCGCTGCATTTCACCTGGGCGACAATCCCGGAAGGAAAGAACCAGGGACAGGAGAGATCAATTTCGTCAATATTTTCAAATACATCAAGAACAAGGGTTACGATGATGTGCTCTGCATGGAACATGGCCGAAGCATCAAAGGCAGGGATGGTGAACTGGCACTTATTGAAGCCTACCGGAAGGCTGATAATTTTTAGGGTTGTTCAATTTTCTTCAGAAAAATCCCAACTATGCAGCAAGAAAAGTTGAATGTTGCGCTGTTATCAGTATTCTCGGCGATTTTCTTAACAGGCTCAAAGTTGCTTATTGGCCTGTTGACAGGAAGCCTTGGAATTCTTTCTGAAGCATTGCATTCAGGCCTCGACATGGTCGCGGCAGTAATTACCTATTTTTCTGTACGTATTTCCGACAAGCCGGCCGACAAACAGCATAATTACGGACATGGCAAGATTGAGAATTTTTCAGCTCTGGTTGAGACATTTTTGTTGCTGATCACTTGTATTTGGATCTTTTATGAGGCATCAAACCGGTTGATTACCGGGGAAACGCATATCGAAGTAGGATTTTGGAGCTACGTTGTTGTCATCAGTTCAACAGTAATTGATATTTCACGTTCCAGGGCATTGAGAAGGGTTGCAAAAAAGTACAATAGTCAGGCGCTTGAAGCAGATGCACTCCACTTTTCAACAGATATATGGAGTTCAGCAGTTGTCCTTTTGGGCTTGATATGTGCCAATTTTGGACTGTTTTTTGCTGATTCCATTGCCGCACTGGGAGTCGCGATGATTGTTTTATCCGTTTCTTGTCAACTGGGAAAGAGATCGATTGATGTTTTACTGGATAAAGCCCCTCAAGACACCATCGATCTTGTGAAGCAAACGCTTTCTGAATTCCCGGAAGTAATGCATTTTCACAGTTTGAAAATAAGGACCTCTGGAGCAGATACTTTTGTCAAGGTAAATGTTCATTTGGATCCAGAATTGAGCCTCCGTCAGGTTCATGAAATCTGTGACAAGATTGAGATTGAAATTGGTTTCCGTATCAAGCGCAGCGAAGTTAATATCCATGCCGAGCCCCAGGATCCGGGGCATATTCAGACAGAAAAGCAGGATGGGTTGTAAGAAATCACTGATTTTATTGAGCTAATTCAAATATATTGAATAACTTTGTTCATAATATTGAGTGAAATTACTCAGTACATTGAGTAAAAATTATAAATATGTTTGAACGTTCATATATAGAAGGACTTAAGAAAAGAATAGAAGAGCCAAGAAAGTTTATTCAAGTTGTGATGGGGCCAAGGCAAGTTGGTAAAACGATGATGATGACACAACTTTTACAGAAAATAACTGTCGGATATTTGTATGAGTCAGCCGATGCTATATCGAATGCAAACAATACCTGGTTGCAACAGATTTGGGAGAGTGCCAGATTGAAAATGAAGGCTGCAAGTTCGATGGAGTTTCTCTTGGTTGTTGATGAAATCCAGAAAATTGAAAATTGGAGTGAACTGGTCAAACAGCAGTGGGACAAAGATACCTATGAAAATATAAATATCAAAGTAGTACTCCTGGGATCCTCCCGTTTGTTGATACAAAAAGGATTGACAGAATCACTGGCTGGAAGATTTGAGACATTTTACATGGGGCATTGGTCCTATCCTGAGATGCGCGCAGCTTTTGACTGGAATGTCGATCAATACATCTATTTCGGTGGTTATCCTGGTTCTGCAGCACTTATTGGCGATGTAGACCGATGGAAAAATTACGTGAAAGATTCGCTGATTGAAACGGTCATTTCAAAAGATATATTGATGCTGACCAGGGTCCTTAAGCCCGCTTTGCTGAAGAGGTTATTTGAATTGGGCTCACTTTATTCAGGTCAGATCCTTTCCTATACGAAGTTGATAGGGGAACTTCAGGATGCAGGAAATACAACTACATTGTCTCATTATCTGGATTTGCTTTCAGAGTCAGGCTTGTTGGCCGGACTCGAGAAATACGCTGGAAATGTAATAAGGAAGCGATCATCTAGCCCTAAATTTCAAGTTTATAACAATGCTTTATTTAGTGCAATGGACCACATCAAGTACGCAGATGTGGTGGTAAACCCTGCAAAATGGGGTCGTTTAGTTGAATCTTCAATTGGAAACCACTTGATAAATAATGCCTTGACAGAAAGATTTAATGTTTATTATTGGAGGGAAGGAAATCAGGAAGTGGATTTTGTTTTGGAGAAAAATGGACGTACAATTGCACTTGAAGTGAAAAGTGGAAGAGGTTATATGCCAGTCGGAATGAAACTCTTTGACCAGAAGTTCCATCCTGATAAGCTGCTATTGGTTGGAACAGGCGGATTACCCGTGGAAGATTTCCTCAATATTAATCCGGTTGCATTGTTTTAAAATGTAAAGAAGTTAAATATCTTATCTTGTAGCGTTTATTGCCATATGAAGATACTGATCATTGAAGATGAGAAAACTTTGTCGGATGCCATCGTCGAATACCTCGACGGGGAGGGTCATCTGTGCGAAGTTGTTTACACCTTCGAAGAGGCTGTCGAAAAAATTGAACTCTACCAGTACGATTGCATGGTGGTGGATATCAATCTTCCGGATGGAAGTGGTCTCGATCTGATCCGGCTGATCAAGAAAAGATCGATCACGGTAGGAATCATCATTGTTTCTGCGCGTAACTCGTTGGACAACAGGATTGAGGGATTGGAGATTGGCGCCGACCACTACCTGACCAAACCTTTTCACCTGGCCGAGCTCAATGCGCATTTGAAATCGATCCATCGCAGGATTAGTTTCAACGGAAGCAATGAGTTGGTACTGAACGAAATAAAATTGATTCCGGAGGAGCACAGGGCTTTTGTGCTGGACAAGGAGCTTGTGCTGACCAAAAAGGAGTATGAACTGCTGCTTTTTTTCATCTCAAACAAAAACAAGATTATCACCAAAGCCGGTTTGGCCGAACATCTCTGGGGCGACCATATGGATGCCGCCGACTCATACGACTTTATCTATACCCACATCAAGAATCTTCGAAGGGAGTTACTGAAGAAGGGATGCAGGGATTACATCAAAACCATTTACGGACTGGGTTATAAATTCGACATCACTTGAGACTCTTAACCAAAACGACGCTTAATTTATTGTCTATCTCCCTGTTTATCTATCTTTTCGGGGTTATAGCATTCTATTATTCCTTGCGCATCCAGGTCGACAGCAATGTCAACAAAGAGATGGAGAAGCGGAAAAACAGCATCGTCCGTCAGATGGAAGAGGCCCATTCATCCGTAAGTCAGCCGCCCAACAGAAATGAAATAGTGATTGTAACTCCGGTTGACAAGGCTATCCTCAAAGACCGATATGCAGATACCTTGATTTTCAACAAAGAAGAGCAGCGGTATCAGCTTTTCAGGCAGCTTGGTTTCAGCGAGACGGTCAACAAGCAGCCTTATTATATTCAGATTTATAAATCGCTGGAAGAGACGGATAGTCTGATTGTCAGCATTATCACAACGATGACGGTGCTGGTGATTCTGTTAATCATTACCTTGCTCGTTGTAAACCGATACTCATCGCGATTGGTTTGGAAGGTCTTTTACGATGCCATCGATAAGATTAACCGTTATGATCTGAATACACACGAGGAGTTTGCTTTACAGGATTCTGACGTGAAGGAGTTCGCGGATCTCAACAGGGTTTTGCTTACCATGACCGAACGGATTAAAAATGATTACCTGAACCTGAAGGAATATACAGAGAATGCCTCGCACGAGATACAGACACCGCTGGCCATCATCAATTCAAAGCTTGAACTTTTGCTGCAGTCGGGCGAGATGAGCGAAAAACAGTACAAGGCACTGGCCGATGCCTATGAAGCTTCCATCCGTCTGTCGAAATACAACAGTACCCTGATTTTGCTGGCCAAAATTGAGAACAAACAATTCCCGGAATCTAAGAAGGTTAGTCCTGAGGCCATTATTGATACACTGCTGGAAAATCTCGAAGATCTTATTCGCTCCAAAAAATTGGAGGTGGTCAAGCATCTCCTCCCGGATGTAACGCTCCGGATGAACCCATACCTGGCTGAAATGTTAATCGTCAACCTGGTGAAGAATGCGATCAGGCACAATGTCAAAGGTGGCAAACTTGTTGTGGAGCTAGGTGAGTCCTTTCTCCGGATTTCAAATACCGGACCTAGCCATCCGGTAGATAAGAACTTGCTTTTCAAACGATTCTACAAATCATCTTCATCGCCCGAGTCACTGGGCCTGGGATTGGCCATTGTTCAGAAGATATGTACACTCTATGGGTTTGAAGTTGGCTATCAATTTGAGGGGCAAATGCATTGTATGACCGTGAAGTTTGGGCAAAATAAATCTGGAACAATTACAAATAATGCCTTTATATAATTTTGAATTAATCCAGATAGTTAGATCTGTTGAGTTCATCCAGTAATAAAAGCAGGATAAGTACATTTTCTAAAATAGATCTATTAGATTTTAAGTCATTCAAATACAGGTGTTTTATCACCTTTCTTGATGTTGCATTGTGTACGGATGGGCATGCGAAATTGTCAAAGCAGAACTTGCATCTTTGAACACTTTTTTTGATTTCCAGATAAGCCTCATGGATCAGATATCCAACTTCAGATTTACTACAGATTCTATTTATAATATCGCTTCCGAAATCAATTTAGCGGTATCAACCCATGATCGGATTACTCGGTTTAAACCACAAGTCAGCACCCATTGAAGTGAGGGAACGTTTTGTCTTTTGCGAAGAAGACATTAAGCGGTTTGTTCCATTGCTAAAATTAAACGGCGTTTCCGGAGCCATTGTACTCTCTACCTGCAACCGTACCGAGATCTATTACGAGATGAACGAATTGTTGGTGCCATTGAAAGCATCTGACGTTGAAAACCTCCTTTTCTCCTTCCGAAAGGCTGACAAAGAGGTGCGAAAATATTTTTACCATAAAGAAAACGAGGAGGTTGCCGCTCATCTCTTCCATGTTGGATCCGGCTTGGATTCAATGGCGTTGGGCGAATACCAGATCGTTGGCCAGATCAAAACAGCGGTTCAGATAAGCAAAACCAACAAACTGATCAGTTGTGTCCTTAGCAAGCTTTTTGATGACGCCCTGAAAGCAGGGAAACAGGTCAGAACAGAGACAGCGCTCAACAAGGGAGCCGTTTCCATTAGTTATGCCGGAGTTGAGCTGGCTTCAAATAAATTGCATCACCTTAGTACACACCCGGTATTGCTGGTGGGGGCAGGTCAGACAAGCGAACTGACCATCCGAAATCTCATCAAAAAATCATGTTTACTTTTCACAATTGTCAATAGAACCAAAGAAAAGGCGGAAGAACTGGCTGAAAAGTACCATGCCAAAGTAGCCGAAATGGACCAGTTGTCAGAATTACTACTCATCAACGATATAATTATTACCTCTACCGCCTCCAAAAAACCATTTTTTAATGCTGAAATAGTTCAGGAGGCAATGGTAAAAAGATCAGGAAAACCACTGTTTTTTATCGACCTCTCAGTACCTAGAAACGTAGCCATGGAGGTTGGTGCCCTTGAACATGTTCATGTTTATGACGTGGATGCACTTAACCTTGTCATTGAAAACAATCTAGAGAATAGAAAGGGCGAAATTTTCATGGCAGAGCAGATGATCGAAGCTGCCGTGGCAGAATTCATGAAATGGTTCAACATCAGGGCTTTGGCGCCAACATTTAAAACCATCTCGACCACTTTCCAGGAGGCCAGCAAGAATGTTTTGGATGGCATGATCAAGAACAGGGAGGCTGAGGAATACCAAAAAGCGCTCGAATATGGTGACCTGATCACCAAAAAATTGATTGGCATGATGATAGAAAACATCAAGTCAGTCACCGGCAACGGATCCAACCAGGCGTATATTACCGTTGTAAATCAATTATTTGCACAAGAGTAAGAATGGAGCAAACCATACGAATAGGTACCAGAGGGAGCCAGCTGGCACTCTATCAGGCCAATGTAGTCAAAGAAGAATTGGCCAAAAAATTCCCGGAACTACAGTTTCAGACCGTTGTGATCAAGACCAAAGGGGACAAGATCCTCGATGTCCCTTTGTCCAAAATTGGAGACAAAGGGCTGTTCACCAAAGAGCTTGAAGTTGCTATGTTCGACAATGAGATAGACATGGCCGTTCACAGCTTAAAAGATCTGCCAACGCGCTTCCCTGAAGGTGTGCTTTTAGGCGCAGTTCTGAAGCGGGGGGAGGTGAGGGACGCATTGATCAGTTCTACTAAAAGAACACTCAGCGATTTAACGGCTCAGGACATTATCGCGACTTCCAGTTTGAGGAGAAAAGCGCAGTTGTTACGCTACAACAAAGATTTTAACATCGTCGAAATTCGCGGAAATGTGAATACACGGATCAGAAAGATGGAGGAGGGCTATTGCACCGTGATGATGATGGCAGGTGCAGGATTGCAAAGGCTGGGAATGGACAACTATATATCCGGACTGATTTCCGAAGATGTAGTGATTCCAGCCTGTAGTCAGGGGGCCATTGCCATCGAGATTCGTGAAAATGATCCTGAAATTGCCACTCTTGTTTCAGCTATCAATGACGAAGCGACACTCATTGCCACCGATGCCGAACGTGCATTCCTTCGTACCCTGGAAGGTGGCTGCCAAATCCCGGTAGGAAGTTACAGTAAAATTATAGGAAATAGTTTTGAAATAACAGGCTTTATCTCGAGTATCAACGGCGAAGAGTTTTTGAAGGAAACGGCCAAAGGTCATGTATGTCAGGCTGTTGGTATTGCAGTTGAATTGGCCGAAACCCTTTTAAACAGAGGAGGAAGGGAGATACTTAAAGCCATTCGGCTGGATGATCCTTTTGAAAAGAAAAAGGAATTGCCATTGTATGGTAAAACTTTTATCTCTACGAGGGCCATTGAAACCGGCGATACGTTGCCCGATTTGCTAACAGCACAAGGGGCCACACTTCTTTCCTTGCCCATGATTGAGATCAGACAGGCGCAATTGAAAGCCAATGAAGTCTTTAAAATCAATCAGTTAAAAAATTATGATTGGCTGTTTTTTACCAGCAGGAACGGAGTCGCACATTTTTTCAAACAATTGATCGACCAAACCGGAAGCTCCGAATTACCTTCTTCACTGCGTGTCGCTGTAGTTGGAGCAAAAACTGCCTCAGAACTTGAATATTACGGATACAAGCCCGCGTTTACAGGGACAGAGCATGGTTCGGCAGAATTGGCAGCCGAATTTATCCGGATACACAAGCCCCATGATCTGAAAATTCTACTGTCACTGGGAAATCTGGCTGATGATACTTTGAAGCTATCACTAGGAGGGGGCAACCATGTCGACAGGATTGATGTTTACGAGACCTGCCAGCCCACAAGCGCTGATCCGAAGGTGATCAAACAGATTTCTGATGGAAAATACGATCTGATTTTGTTTACCAGTCCTTCTACTTTCAGCCATTTTGCCTCATTTGTGGATCCCGGTCTGCTCGGGAAATTGAAAATAGGCAGCATTGGAACCACAACTTCCCGTGCCATTCAGGAGGCCGGATACGAACCCCTGATGACTGCAAAAATGTCAAATACAGAAGGTCTCACAGAGGCCATACTTCAATATTACAAACAATCATAAAAAAATTGCCATGAGATTTCCAGTTACAAGATTAAGAAGATTGAGATACAACGGTGTATTGAGGGAGATGGTTACGGAAACCAAATTGTCTGCCGACGATTTCGTTATGCCTTTGTTTGTCTGTTCGGGTACCAATGTCAACAACCCCATCAGTTCTATGCCAGGAAATTCACAACTATCTGTTGATCTTCTGGTTGAAGAGTGCAAAAATATCGTAGCCGCAGGAGTTAAGTCTGTTTTGCTTTTCGGTATTCCTCCTCACAAGGATGAGGACGGAAGTGTCGCCTGCGAACACAACGGGATTGTTCAGCAAGCCATTCGTGCAATCAAGAAGGAACCTGCTACCCAAAATTTGTTTGTTATTGCCGATGTCTGTAACTGTGAATACACGGTTCACGGCCATTGTGGAACCATTGTGGACGGTGACGTCGACAACGACCTGACACTGGTTACCCTTGCCAAACAATCTGTCTCCCTTGCAGAAGCGGGTGCAGACATGATTGCCCCCAGCGACATGATGGACGGACGCGTTGGTGTGATTCGTGAGCAATTGGATGCCTATGGATTTTATAAGATTCCAATCATGGCCTATTCCGCCAAATATGCTTCAGGATTTTACGGACCTTTCAGGGAGGCCGCCGAAAGTGCACCAAAATTTGGTAACCGCGCTACTTACCAGATGAATCCCGCCAATACCGACGAAGCGATTCGTGAAGTAGAACTGGATATTGCCGAAGGAGCCGATATCGTGATGGTAAAACCTGCACTGAGTTATCTGGATGTTATTCACCGGGTAAAGAGTGAGTTTGGAATGCCTGTTGCCGCATACAACGTTAGTGGCGAATTTTCCATGGTAAAAGCAGCTGCTGCCAATGGCTGGATCGATGGCCCCAGGGTGATGATGGAGATCCTTACCTCAATCAAAAGAGCGGGAGCAGATATTATCATTACCTACCATGCGGTTGAAGCTGCCAGGATATTGAAGGCATAGGGCAAAGGGCATAGAGCATAGGACAGAGAGCAGAGGGCTTGGGGCAAGCAGGAGTTGCGCATCAAATAAAAGATAAATTATGAATTTCAATCAAAGTATAGCTGCTTTCGAAAGGGCGCAAAAAAGTATCCCCGGCGGTGTGAATTCCCCGGTGAGGGCTTTCAAAAGTGTGGGAATGAACCCGGTTTTTGTCAAAAAAGCCAAAGGGACCACCATCACCGATCTGGATGGAAACCAGTATATTGACTGTCTGGCCTCATGGGGTCCGATGCTGTTTGGACATGCCCATGAGCGGATTCTCCGGGCCATTAGCGATGCGGCCGTGAATGGGACGAGTTTTGGAGCGCCTTCCCAATATGAAACGGAGATGGCCGAGCGAATCGTCAAAATGGTTCCTTCCATCGAAATGGTTCGGATGGTCAGTTCCGGTACTGAGGCAACGATGAGCGCCATCCGTTTGGCCCGCGGTTTCACCGGTAGGGAGGCATTCGTCAAATTTGCCGGCAATTACCACGGTCACGGCGACAGCTTTCTGATTAAGGCAGGATCGGGTGCCATGACATTGGGTATCCCAAACAGTCCGGGAATTACCAAGGGTACTGCCAAGGATACCCTGATGGCCGAATACAACAACCTTGCTTCCGTTGAGGCACTTTTCCGCGAAAAGG
>JAVHPO010000207.1:0-3247 GCA_036170635.1 Prolixibacteraceae bacterium
TTCAGCCACGTAGTGGCGAAATATTGGTAGCCCGGGGTGGAGCGAAGCGGAACCCCGGGTAGATGAATCCCCGCCAACCGCCGTCCGCGATAGCATGAAGAGAAATGATATTGATCGTTTCGGACGGAAGGAACGAAGGATGAAAGGGGCGCGTATGGAGGATTTCTTTTATGGTCAACGGTTTTCAAGAATTAAAAAAAATGCAATTCTTACAAGTCCAATATTTTTATAACTACATGAATGCAGTAGCTGGACTATTTATCGGATCTTTTCATGATTGCCCGACAATTGCTGTGACTTTAAAAACTTTACATAAATCTGAATGCATTGGTGGAATGGAGAGTGAAATGAACAAAATTATTGAAGATCCAAATGTTCAAAAAAGCTACCAACTAAATAGTTTAAAGATAATGAAGAGTATTTTTGATAAGATTAATATGATAAGATTAAGAATTATTCTTTGGACTAAAATCTCTATGGTTTCTGGTTTGTTGACGATCCTTTTCTCATTACTTGTCTTAACAACTGTGCCATATGTTTCTAATTATGTGCCAGTTGTATTTTATTCCTTGGGATTTTTCGGTTTAATATTTTCAATTAGCACTATGACATGGGTTATTTTCGTTTGTTTAAAAGAAAAAAATTATTTGACCAACGACAAATCCAGCAGCCAATAACTAAGGCTTCGTGTGGTTGAGGGACGAGATCCAACATGAAGCCCTGTTGCACGAAATCCCTTCACCGTCCCAGGTATTCAATTGCCTACCCAGGACCGGCAAGGGCTCTTTGGCACATTCTACCAATCTCCACAAACAATCGGTCATACGGCCATGGGGTTTTTAACAAGTAAGTTAAGCGCATCTCTCGCTGGCAAGGTTTGCAACGAGTGTTAGGTTCGTCTTCACGCTGTCCCTTACGTCGCATACCGCCAAACGTTATCTGGAATTAACATAGTCCCATTTCTCGCGTTTCGTTTGAAGTGAAAAATTTGATACCTTTGTATCAATGGCATTCTATTTCATTAGTGTATGGATAATGAATTTGACAAAGAACGCATTATAAACCATTGGATTGAAAGTTCTGATAATGATTTCAAGGCAATGGTTGACTTATATCAAACCCACAATAACAATTGGGCGTTGTTTATGGGGCATTTAGTGATTGAAAAATTACTTAAAGCATTATATGTGAAGTCTAAAGGAGAATTTCCTCCAATGGTACATGATTTGAGAAGGATTTGTGAGAAAGCTGAAATTGACCTTGATTTGTCACAGCAAATTCTTTTGGATAGTATCTCAAGATTCAATATAAATGCCAGGTACGATGATTACAAACAAAGCTTTTATCAACTTTGTACAGATAGCTTTACAGCAGAATGGATAGATAAAATTAAAGAGTGTCGATTATGGATAAAAACGAAGCTTTAAAAATTAGCAAAGGCTATTTACAACGGGTTCGAAATTCTGATTTGGGATTCTCCGAAGCTTGGTTGTTTGGGTCATATGCGAAAGGTAATCAACACGATAATAGTGATATAGACATTGCGATTGTGCTTAAGGACAATGTAAACCATACTTTTGAAACCGAAGTTAAGCTAATGGTTATTCGTAGAGGTGACGAAACTATCATTGAACCACATGCTTTTACCAAAGCCGAGTTTGACGATAGAACCCCAATTGTAAATCAGATAATGAAATACGGCGTAAGAATTGAAATTTAATACCCGCAACTCCGCTACCGCCTTTAGTTTCAACTTTTAGTAGTACATCGACCCAATCACAAACACCGCAAAAACAACACCTGCAATGCCATTCATGGTTCCGAATGCCAGATTGACCCGGCTCAGGTCATCGGCCTTTACGATCAGGTGCTGGTAGACCATCAAAACCCCGAAAATGCCGGCGCCCAGCCAATAAATAAAGTTGGCTTCCATGACCAATCCCGCTGCAATCACAAACATAAAGGTCGCCACATGTAGCAAGACTGAGATTCTCAGCGCATTTTTTACACCGGTCAGGACAGGTATGCTCTGCAAGCGGTACTGCCGGTCAAACTCGACATCCTGGCAAGCATAAATTACATCGAATCCACTCACCCAGAAAAAGACCACACCCGAAAAGAGCAAAGGCGCCAGGGCGAACGACCCGGTTACGGCCAGCCAGGCCCCGATGGGTGCAAGCGACAGTCCAAGGCTAAGTACAAAATGGCAAAGCGGAGTGATCCGCTTGGTATAACTGTAACCCAAAACAACAAACAGGGCGACAGGAGAGAGGGCAAAACACAAAGGATTGATCAGGTAGGTGACAGCCACAAACAGCAAAGCATTGACGATAACAAACGCAAGGGCTTTTGGCGCGGAGACCAACCCTGCGGGGATCTCCCGCTTGGACGTACGTGGATTGGCCGCATCAAATTTACGATCGAGGTACCGGTTAAACCCCATGGCAGCGTTGCGGGCAAAAACCATCGAAAGGATTACCGTACCCAAAATTCGCCAGAAATGAACCTGGTCTGTAACCATCGTAGCCATAAAAAACCCAATCAGCGCGAACGGCATTGCGAATATGGTGTGTTCGAATTTAACAAGACGGGAGTAAAGGATGATTTTGTTCATAAGGAAGTGCCTAGAGTGCCTAAAGTATTTAAAGTGCCTAAAGTTAAGACATGTTCGTAAGTTGTGGAAACCCTGGTGCTAATTTGTATAAAAATTCAACTAATTTTGGTTATCCTATAACTTTAGGCACTCTAGGCACTTTAAATACTTTAGGCACTTATTACCATGAAAGACTTCAAAAAGCGCTACACCCTCAATGCGACTCCGCAGGACGTGTACAATGCGATGACCAATCCGCTGATGATAGAAATCTGGACCGGTGAGCCAGTGGTGATGAGCACCGAGCCAGGTAGTGAATTTGAAATCTGGGATGGCGCCATCACCGGGCAGAATCTCGAATTTATCCAGGACAAACTGATTGTTCAGAAATGGTTCTTTGGTGAAGAGTCCGATTCGATTGTGACGATAAAACTTCATCCCGACAGAAAAGGAACCCTCGTGGAGCTGCACCAAACCAATATTCCCGACAACGCCTACGAAAACATGGTGGAAGGCTGGGACGTGGATTATTTTGGGAACCTCAGGCAGTTGTACGAATAGGAGGACGGGGATGACTAGGATGACTGGGACGACTAGGACGAAGGGGACGACTGAGGGAATGTGAAAATTGGAAAATGTGGAAATGTGAAAATT
>JAVHPO010000208.1:0-15539 GCA_036170635.1 Prolixibacteraceae bacterium
TGGCCGGTGAGATTTCCAATCGGATTGCCCAAGGGGTAACCGTTTGAAATGCCATATGGATTGCCACTTGCGTAACTAATAAAAGAGCTATTGATACCATAATAGGGGACTTTCTCAACGGTCTGCGTTGCTGCATATACAGGGTTTGCCACCGGCGGCATCAGATTTATGTCACTCAGGACAGATGGCAGTTCAGTTAAACTTAGGGTGTTATTCGCCGTTCCCTCATCCGTATAGTTTGAGTAAAAGCCATAATTTGCCGAACGTCTGAAAGTTTGGTTACCGTAGAAGCTGAATTTGATGTTAATCTGATCATTGATTTTGACGGTTGCATTCTGCCGCGCGGTAATGTTTGTATAGTCAGCGGTAGCGCCCATTTTATAGATATCGCCTTCATTTGCTATCCCAAGATAGGAGAAATATTGTACGATATCATTACCACCCGATGCTGAAAGATTCACCTTGGTCATTGGTTTGATATTTTTTAGCATCATATCCCTGTAGTTAACGTTTGGATAACGGAGGCTATTGGGGTCGTTTTTTGCAAATTCATCAATTGCAGCCTGTGGATATAATGTGTTAACGGCGCTATTGGTCCTTGCCTGGTTATTCAGTTTGGCATAATCAACGCCGCCAGTCCATCCGGGCATCCTGTCTATAACACTAATACCGCTCTGGACATCAACTGCAAGCAATTTTTCGTTTTTTACACCATGTTTGGTAGTGATAAGGAGGGCACCGCCGTTTGCTTGCGGACCGAACATAGCCGTTGACACTATTCCTTTCACCCATGTGGCTGATTCAATTTCAGCAGCGTCAAGAGGAGCCTCCTGAATGTCTGTAGGCATACCATCTACAATGATCATCGGCATGTTACTGAATTTATCGGTTGATCCAAAACTGTTACTCAAACCTGAGTAGTTTTGAAGTCCTTCCAATGGACTTAAACCCGGTGAACCATCTTGTTCGCGTATATCAAATCCGGAAGTCATTCCTGTGAAAGTGTTACGGATATCGATCGTTGGATATCTTTCAAATCTGGATCCCATGAATACCTCTTCGGGGCCTGTAATTCTTCGTTTCTTGAGTGAAGTAAACGGCAACTGTACCAGATCAGCCGAAGTCATTTGATATTTGGATTTTGCAAGTTTCACTGTATTGTTGCCAACAAGATTTCGTGCAATTATTACGGACGGTTCATATGGAAGTATGGTCACGGTGACTACATCTTCGGGATAAGCTTTAAATTTAACTGAACCGGTGGCATCAGTTTCTGTATGAATAATCCCTTCTCCGACTACAACACTTGCATTTTGAACAGGTGCATTTGCTTCATCGACAACTTTGATTGAAATGTCGATCAATTGCCTGACTTTCTTTGCTTTTTGCTGACCCTGTGATTGTGCTGTAACGGCAAACATCAGGCAGACAAGCAAGAATCCGGCAGTTATTATTTTCTGATAGAATATATTAAGTAATCTCATATACTTTATTTTTAGAGGTATGGTTACCAAACAGGATTGGGAACAAAATTTTTCATCTTCAAGGCATCAGAGTTGTTGAAAGGCAGATAATACATCTGTGGCTTCCAAACAGGCTGCCTATCTGCAGACAATGGTGTACGAACATACTTAAACCCTGTCGGATAAGTTGAACTGACAGTTACCTTTTCAGCAATCATTCCATAGAGGGTGCTTGACATGGCTGTTGGTAAATCCATCCAGCGGATGAGGTCATTGTAATAGTGTCCCTCAAAAGAGAGTTCAATATTGCGCTCATTTTTAATCCTTGGCCTAAACAGATCAGGCGAACCAGTAAAGGCAGTTGCTACATTGGGCATTCCGGCCCTTGACCTTACAGCATTGATGGCTTCAACTGCAGTGAGTGTTGCATTAGGCGCTTTGCCATTCGGCCCGTAGGCCTCATTGGTGCATTCGGCATAATTCAGGTAACACTCTGCCAGCCTGCAGAGAGGATCTGCAAAAATGGAGGAAACCTGGTTCTTTGTGCTGTTGTTCCAATTTAATTTTCTAAGATAATAACCTGTTTTGGTAATTCCCAGGTAAGACGGGTTAAGCAATTCTCCGGGCGGTTTGGTTCCATCATACCAGATCTGAGCCTTGCCACTTGTCCAGCCTATACAAGTAGATTGGTTTGTGACAACGTCCATATCAAGCCTTGGATCCCTGTTGATAAATGGATTCTGCTCATTGTAGTGTCCGGCAAGTGTTGCAGCATTTCTGTCAGCGTCAGTATTCAAAGGTTCGCCCCATTTTGTTTCATATTTATCTACCCAGTTCTGAGTAGGGCATACCCCAGAATAGGATCCTGTGCTTGCTCCAAATACTCCGTTCATGTAAACTGCACCATACCCGCGGTTTGTATTTGTTAGCCAGTTGCCACCGTTCCATGAAAGTAATCCCGCCGTGTAGGACCAGAGGTCTTCATCTGAGCAATCAGCTCCATAATAATTAAGGTAGCGGGTTGCGGCAGGCAGAAGGATAAGTCCATTATCCTGGGCAAGCTTAAGTGCTGACCATGAAGCAGCAGCAGCTTCCTCCCAGTCTACTTTGCCGTGCTGGTTGTTCAGCGGGCTTGCCGCGAACATCAAAGCCTTGGCTTTCCAGGCGAGAGCAACCATTCCATTCGGCCTGTACATTTCGTTGGCAGCATAGTTAAGGTGGTTTGGAACTCCTAGCGGGGGATCCCTTCTGATCTTTTCGGCCTTTTGAAAAAATACGTAAGCTGAATCAAAGTCGGCTGCAATCTTGGTACAGGTTTCATGTTTCGAAAGCCTTGGTATATCCCACTGATCATCAGGTCCAATTACTTTGGTAATATATGGCATTGGCCCCCAAAATTGAAACAGTGTCAAATGGCAGAGTGCCCTGACAAAATAGGCCTGGCCTTTCAGATCATCCTTTTCCTTTTGAGTCGCATCCTCAATCCGGTTCACATTCTTAAGCGCCATATTGGCCCTTCGGATTGAAATGAAACAGGACCAAAGCACCGGGTTTCGTGCCCCGTCATAGGTCAGCTTGTTTACGATTGTCTCAGACATATTGCCTGATTTCCATGCATGCCCTTCCATGTAACGGCCCATATCAGCAGCATCTGTAACCCCTTCAATCGAATACTTCTGGTCCCAGGCATTCCAGTAAAATGGGAAACAGAGCTTGATGTTAAAATCAGACCAGCCACCCGACCACATGCTTCCGGCTTGTCGCAGCCTTCCTGCATAAACGGCATCGAAATAGCTCTCAAAGTTGGTAAGCCGGGTAAATATCTGATCTTCCGTTAATCCTTGTTCAGGTGACTTGTCAAGATAGTCGTTCAGAAATTTGTCTGCGCACGAAGTTGAAATGAAAACACTTAACCCGGCGAGAAATATAATAAAAATTAATTTTTTCATAGTATCAGTCTTTGAAATTAGAATCCAACTTTAACACCCAACCTGAAAGATGCCATGATAGGGTAATATCCCTGGTAGAAGTTGGTGGTTTCAGGGTCACCTTCAATCAGAGGGGTTATGGTGAAAAGGTTACTTCCACTAGCGTACACCTGAAGATTGGAAATTCCAAGTGACCTCTTCAGGGCTCCAACATTTTTAAAGGTATATCCGAGAAACAAATCTTTCAGACGGATGTAAGAGGCATCCCTGAAGTAGCGGTCCTGAATAATGGTCTGGTATCCCCGGTCGGCTTCACCGCCTCCCCAAACCAGGTTGTCCTGGCTGGAACTTCCGCTGTAATGGAGTGTGGCATGTCCTGCATTCTGATTGGTAGGGGTCCAGAAATCGAGCTGGGATTTATGCATCCGCCAGTCACCTTTGATGAATTCAACTTCCCATGCCTGGTTGTACTGCACATATTTTCCTTCGTTTCCTGCCAGCAGAAAGTTGAAATCAAATCCTTTCCAGTTAAACCCGCTGGAGAACGAATAGGTGATGGGTGGATAGGTCAATCCCCTAATCGGGTGTTTGTCAAATGCATTGACGGTTCCATCGACCTTATAGTCAAGGAACTTGTAATCACCCACATAAAGCCTGGTAATATCAACCGGGGAGACATTGTTGTGAATATCGTCAATGGAGGTATAGTAACCAGATCCGGTTAGTGTAACACCGTTTAGCTCAAGTCCATCGAGTCCATACTCCTGGTTCAGCCAGCCGGTAAGAGGTTTACCGGCCTGTTTCATGTATTCGGGATAACTGGACGGGTCGTCTTTGAAGATAACGCGGTTTTCATTAAATCCGAAAATAACTTTTGCAAAATAATTGAAATCTTTTCCGAATTTCTTTCTGAATTCTATATCAATATCAATACCATGTTTTTTTACCTTACCAAGGTTAAGTTCCTTGATTGAGTTTCCAATGAGGAAGGTTGTACTCTTCGGGCTCAGCAGCATTTGATCACGGAATTCATCGTAAAGATCAACATTAACGGAAATCATGTCCCTAAATAGTCCAACCTCAAAACCGAGGTCACGCTTGTGAGCCCTTTCCCACTGTGCCAATGGATTGGGCATCAGGTCTTCATTAATATAGCCACGGTCATCTTTGTAAAAGGAGCTCTGGTACAGCCACCGGCTTTTTGCATAATCACTTCCGACATATCCGTCCGAATAACGTACTTTAAGTTTGTTCATCCAGGGAACAGCGTTTTTGAAGAAGGGTTCTTCAGAAACTACCCATCCAATTGCGGCTGAAGGAAACAGACCAAAGCGGTTGCCCGGTGCGAACCGTTCGGAACCGGTGTACCCAACATTTGCCTCAAACAGGTATCTTCTGTTGAAATCATACGTTGCCCTTCCTACCAGGCCTTCGTTATAATAGGGGAATTCAGCGCTGTTGTTTTTCTGCTGACGGTTGAACAACCCCATTGCCGAGACGCTGTGTTTGCCAAATGTATTGGCATAATTAAGGGCAGCTTCATAATAATAATCAGTGCTGTAACTGTTAAGGCCTCCTACGTTGATGTCAAGAGGAGGACTAAAATAATATTCATTGGATTCTGAAGGGCTGTACTGAAACCATGGATTTGCAGATGTACCAATCTTAGTGTAATCAAGAAGCCAGGTTTGGGTCGATGGGTTTGCGGTGAGTTGTCTGTTGTTGTTATTTGAACTGACAGATACCTTACCATTAAGCTTAAGTCCTTTTAAAAGGAATCCCAGGTCCTGACTAAAAATTAGGTCGGTAAAAAGCCTTGAACCAAGATCCTTGTTAAATTGTCCTATATTCATGGTGTTGTAGGGATTTCCCGTGTACTCGCCAAATGCGGCGGCATACCTCATCCCTGAATCATCCGGGTAATTTGGATCCGGAACCTGTTTTAGGACCCAATCCGGGAAGTTAGCCGGAAACCGGGCGCCGCTGGTTGAGAAGAAGTCCCTCCATGGGCTGCTGTTTGGATTATTCTTCAGGTTAAGGGAACCTCCTGCGTTCAGTGACAAAACTGTGGTTTTTGTAATGTTGAAGTCGAGGTTTATCCTGTAATTGAAGAGATCATTGGTGTACCCCATATCATAGAAGTTGTCTTTTCTCTGTTTGAAGAAGCTGCCTTCATGTTGATAACCAAATGAAAGGAAGTATTTTGCAAACTCAGTTCCTCCTGATACGTTCATATTGGCAGTTGCAATCGGTGCAAATTTGTTGGCATTAACATCAAACCAGTTGACATTGGGATACCTCAAAGAGTTTAGGGGAGTGGAAGGATTTTTATACTCCTGAAGTGCGGACCGCGGAATAAGTGATGTGAACTGCTGACCATTCATAAATGCAACGTTAAGATCACTTAGTGTAGTATAGGAATCGATGTAATCAGGAAGTCTTGTTGCTAGCTGTACCCCGGAAGAAGCGCTGAAGTCCAGTTTAGGTTTGCCAAGTGTTCCCCGTTTTGTCGTTACAATAATAACGCCATTTGCACCCCTGGCACCAAAAACTGCTGTGGCAGAAGCGTCCTTAAGAACAGAAATTGCACTGATCTCATTCGGGTCTACCTGGGTGAAATCACGTTCCACACCATCAACCAGTACAAGGGGAGCGCTTCCGTTCCAACTTGAAATACCGCGCACAAAAATATCAGCCGCATTGTTACCTGGTTCACCCCGTTGCTGGATGGTAAGGATACCTGATAGCTTACCGGCAATTGCGTTGGAAATGTTTGTTGCGCCTGCCTGCATCAATGTAGCATTGTTAACCTGGGTAACAGCGCCAACCACGGTCTCTTTCTTCTGTGTACCATAACCGACTACGACTACCTCTTCCAATCCTACTGTCGATTCGGCAAGCGTTATCCTGAAATTGTTGTTGGTTCCTATGGTTACATCTTTGGAAACCATCCCCACAAAGCTTACCAACAGGGTTTTAGTGCCTGCAGGAACGCTAAGCGTGAAATTTCCATCAATGTCCGTAGTGGTACCAATGGTTGTGCCACTTGCAACAACAGTTGCGCCAGGAATCGGAACTCCTGCCACGTCACTAACTTTACCAGTGATCTTTTTTTGCTGTTCAGCTGGAATAGGTGTAATCATAGGCTTCGTTTCCAGGAAATGACCATCTGCCGCAAGTGATGCAAAAGCAGTCACTAATACAACAGAAAGCAATTTGACCTTCAAAAGAATCTGTGAACTACATCCCAAAGTGAAGCAGTCAAACCTTCGATTTTTTTTCATAGTCTGTTCTGTTTGAAATGATTATTTGTGGTGATTGAGTTGTCTTTATAGAGAATTCGCTGAATGCAACCGGAATAGACAATCGATTGCACATCTTGAGCCTGATAAGTATTATCTCATGCAGTGAATTTTAAGAATTTAGTTTGTTTTGGTTTGAAAGTGATACTTTCCGAAACATTTTTCCGGTGTGAAATTAATGATAATATTATTGAGTTTATTAAAAAAATATAATTTTTTCATATTTTTTACTGGATTTTTAACAAATCTTAACAGATTAGATCGTTAATATGGTGGTTCCAAGGTGGTTGAAATCTCAAAGACAGTTGAAAATTTTTAATGAATTCTAAAATTTGGTAGAGCAGGCAGGCAGGCTGGCTCTAATATAGGTAGTGGCAAATCGTTACAACTGCCTGGTTGGGCGGATTCAGGATTAAGCCGAAAGTGAGAGAGCCACCCTGCCGGCGGCTGTACTGCAATATTCTTTTTATTTGTAAGACGTGCAACCGGAGGTCTCTGCCGATCTGCAACTAAATAGCAATATATCCAATATTTAGCATTACCTTGCAAAAGTTTTTACAATTTGGGATTAATAATCTTTGTCAGATTTTATACCGGTCAATCACTACAGCCCTGAAGGCAACGGCAATCTCAAAAATAATTCATTTAATACTCTTTCCCATGGCATCGAACATGTACGAAAAGAAACCAGCTTCTTTTGTTTCTCCCGATCTTTCAAAATTGCAGGCAGTAGTTATTGATTTTAAAACTATTCTCTATATCGCGCTTGATGCTGACCCGAAACTCGCCAGAAGCGCTTATTTGGCGAGGGTTGGAATGAAGAAACTCTAGAAAAAAGGTTCTGGTTTCGAATCCAGGACCTTTTTTTTGTCTTATTTTTGAATATACTCCTTCAGTTCGTCATTCATTTCGTAAGTTAGCCTCTTCAATTCAGCAAAGAGTAGGGGAACTCCTTCTGATGAATTCTGTTTGGCCAACTCCTCAATTCGTCTGCAAAGTTCGTGAGGCGCTGGCGCCATAAAGTTGCCGATTACGCTTTTCATGCTGTGGGCATTGAAAGAGAGCTGCTTAAGATCATTGTCGGCAATATTTTTTTCAATGGTATTTAGCCGTTCTTCATACTCTTCGAAGAAGTTTTCAATTACGTCGCGGATAATCTCCGCATCGTAATATTGAAAGTTCTCATTGAATTGTTCCCAATTTATTGTTGACATCGCTAAGAATTAAATAGTTGCGGCAAAATAATCAATTGTTTTGATCAATCCCTCATTCAATTGAATTTTTGGTTCCCAATGCAGCATTTTTTTAGCCAGTTCAATGTTGGGTTGTCTTTGCATGGGATCATCGGAAGGCAACGGCATCCTTACAATATTAGATTTCGAATTGGTCAGTTGGATCACCGCTTCTGCCAGCTGCATGATGTTAAATTCGTTCGGATTGCCAATGTTTACTGGTCCGGTAAAGCTTTCGGGCGAAGCCATCATCCTGATCATTCCCTCTACCAAATCATCGACATACTGAAAACTCCTGGTTTGCATACCGTCACCATAGATTGTAATATCCTTGTTCTGCAATGCCTGGACGATAAAATTTGATACAACCCTGCCATCATGCGGATGCATTCGGGGACCATAGGTATTGAAAATCCTGATGATTTTGATGCGGACATTGTTCTGCTTGTGGTAATTGACGAACAGCGTTTCAGCTGCCCTTTTCCCTTCGTCGTAACAGGATCTCTCCCCAATGGGATTCACATGTCCCCAGTAGGTTTCCTTTTGCGGATGCACCTTCGGATCTCCGTATACTTCACTTGTGGATGCCTGCAGGATTTTAGCCTTGACCCTTTTAGCAAGCCCTAACATATTGATGGCCCCCATCACAGAAGTCTTAATAGTTTTGATGGCATTGTACTGGTAATGAACTGGGGAGGCAGGGCAAGCAAGATTATAGATTTCATCCACCTCAATGTAAAACGGATTGGTCACATCATGACGGATCAGTTCAAAATAGGGATTGGAAAGCAGGTGAACAATGTTTTGCTTCTGACCGGTGAAATAGTTGTCGAGGCAAACGACATCATGGCCATCGTTCAGCAATCTTTCACAAAGATGGGATCCCACAAAACCAGCACCTCCGGTGACTAAAACCTTTTTCTTGATCATATTTACAATCTTATAAATTTCAGAACCGGTTGCCTGAAAAGGAATGCCGGTTCTGCTCTGATGGATGAATTCTTATTTGGTTGTATCAATGCCGATGCAGAAATATTCGAATCCCTGACGTTTCATTTCTGCCCCTTCGTAAATGTTTCGGCCGTCAAAAATGACAGGTTTGTTCAATAACTTCTTAACAATCTTGAAATTGGGGAATTTGAACTCGGACCATTCAGTAACCAGTAACAGACAGTCGGCGTCAATAAGGGCTTCGTATTGATCTTCGGCATAGGAAATCGTATCCCCTAACAGATGCGCAGCCTCTTTCATGGCAACAGGATCGTATGCTTTTACCTTGGCACCTGCTTCCAGTAATTTATTGATGATCACGATAGAAGGGGCTTCGCGCATATCGTCTGTCTGAGGTTTAAAAGACAATCCCCAAATGGCAATGTTTTTATCTTTCAGATCTCCTTTGAAATAGTTGTCGACTTTCTGGAATAGAATAGATTTTTGATCCTGATTGACCGCTTCAACTGCTTTTAATACACGTAAATTATATTTAAAATCTTCACCAGTATGAATCAACGCTTTCACATCTTTTGGAAAGCATGATCCGCCGTATCCAATACCCGGATAGATGAATTTGTTACCTATCCTTGAATCAGAACCGATACCTTTCCGCACCATATTAATGTCGGCTCCGACAATTTCGCACAGGTTGGCGATGTCGTTCATGAAGCTGATTTTGGTGGCCAGCATGGCATTTGCGGCATATTTGGTCATTTCGGCCGAAGTGATGTCCATAAAAATGATAGGATGGCCATTGAGCGTAAATGGTTTGTAGAGACTTTTCATCAGCTCCTCAGCCCTGGGAGAATCGAGACCAACCACAATCCGGTCGGGTTTCAGAAAATCATCGATGGCAGCGCCCTCTTTCAGAAACTCAGGGTTTGAAGCCACATCAAACGGAATATCTACGCCGCGTCTGTCCAGCTCCTCCTGAAGGGCTTTTCTAACCTTTTGGGCTGTTCCGACAGGAACGGTACTCTTGGTCACGATCAGGAGATAATCCGTCATATTTCTCCCGCATTCGCGGGCAACACTCAGTACATACTGCAAGTCTGCACTACCATCCTTGTCAGGCGGTGTCCCAACTGCAGTGAAAAGGACTTCGCAATCTTCCAGCGCTTCCGCCAGGGAGGATGTGAATTTCAATCTTCCCTTCTTCATGTTTCGGAGCAACATCTCCTCCAATCCGGGTTCATAAATAGGGACAATACCATTGTTCAAATTGTCTATTTTATTTTGGTCAATGTCAACGCAAGTGACTTCGATACCGACTTCCGAAAAACAGGTGCCTGTTACAAGACCAACGTATCCGCTCCCAACTATGGCGACTTTCATGCGATATGGGTTTAAAAAATATTTTTACTAATTTTAATATATTTACAACCAGTACATTAAATATTTTTGTTTCATTTAAAGTACGTTAGAACCTGGTTGCATTGCAAACTATGAATTTAACAATTAAAAGTAGTTTATGTTCAGGAACTGTCAATTTTTTCCAATAATTAAAACTGCTCAAATTTAGACCAAAGAACCTAAAAATCGCTTGCGATTTTTTTCTCTGTGATCCTCCCTTCTCCTCATTTCACAGAAGTTTAATAATAAAGACAATATGCAATCTTCTGAAACATACAAAATAGAAACACAATTTGCTCTGTGTTAGTCCTTTAATACCAATTGTACCAAACTGGATCAGTACCCCTGAATACAATGCTCCCGGTTTCACCCCCCGGACATCCAAAAGTGTTTTGATGGAATTTTAGTAAAGCCAAATGATTGTTGATCTTTCCTGCCACGTTAACTGATTTCAATTTGTCTACCAACCCAACTCCGGTGGCTTTGAGAAAAGCCTCTTTCTGGGTCCAGGTCTCTAAAAAACGGTCATGGAGATTGCCATTTTTACAAAAATCAGCCTCCTCCTCAGAGAAAGCGTATTCGATCAATTCGTCTAAATCTTCCTCCCCGATTAACTTCTCGATGTCGACCCCTATTTTTCCGGTTGAACTAAAGCCCAATAAAAAGGAGCTATTTGTGTGACTCAGACTAAAAAACAGGGTTGAGTTTGCCAAAAAAGGTCTCCCAAACCTATTCTTTCTAATTTCGACATCGGACGGATTCAATCCAAGCCAGTTGGCAAGCATGATTCTCAGCGTTACATGACAGGAGATCCAGGTTTTTCTCTGGATCGGGGATCTGATCCTGTTTGCACTAGCTATTTCATCCGGAGTCAAAACCATGAACATCGCCTGGAGATCAGCAGGTTTGTGATCTCCATAGACCACCAAAGTTCTTTGATCGAAGGAAATTTTAGGAATTTCGAAAGCTCTTTCCCAAATCATCGTGATAGCTTGATAAATTTGCCATTGTAGTTCGTTCTGCCATTGCGAATAGAAAAAATGTAGACACCATCTGGCAGTGCTGAGACATTTATTTCAGAAAGTGACGATCCAGGCGATGACTTTGAAGGAGTAATTTCACAAAGGAATGTGCCGTTCAAGTCGTAAATACCTACCGTGAGATTAGGTTCCGGCAGGGTAGGCAAAATAATTCGCAAAAAATCTGAAACGGGATTCTGCACCAGCCAGCTTTGTCTGTTTTGAGGGTCGAACTGAAATTGATTGGAGGAGGTAACTCCATCATATTCAATGGCCCCAATATCAGATTTGAGTCCATTTGGCCGGGGATGGTGATAGAAATCAAAAGAGATGGCTGTTTTGGCATTGTAATCAACGACATCAATCAAAGGCGAGCCAGAAATAGGGATAAAGTTGTCCGGAACTTCGAATGTTTGAGAAGAAAAACCAGCCATTGTAGCATCCCTGTGCAGATAATTGTTGGCGAGCGTTGCGTTCGTGTTCGGTGATTGAAACATAATGTAGGAATCCTGGCCCTTGAAACTTGTATTCCCGTTTTCATAATAATCAAAATTGCCTGGATTGATGATGACGTTTGCCGAAATATAATTTCCCCTGGTAATTACACTTGAAAACCTTATCCCGTCTGATTTGGGATGGATGATGTCGTTGTTGAACAGGTAAAAGGAGGAATCTTTTTGAACGGAGCCGTCATTGACAAAGATGCCATGTTTCATTTTGATTGGATCATTGGCATCTAAATTTAAACCCGCTTCGACGATAATGTTGTTAAAAATCCGGGTGCCTCCCAAGCCAAGGCAATCGATCCCGTCTCCTGAACCATGGTAAATAAAATTGTTGTAACAATCGCATTTGGTACCACCACCGATCATTATGCCGGACATCTGGGTGTCATCCTTGTTCATGCTGTCATAATAGACAGAATTATCATAAATCTGACAGTTTTTTGACGCTGAACTAACCTGGATCCCATCCCAGCCGGTATATTTGAGGATGTTGTTGTACACTTTTACTCCATCCAGCAAACTAGGCATGATCAAAGTGTCTTTTCCATTGCAGTTGACGCTTTGTCCGAAATACTTGGAGCTGCCAATGTACATTCCTTCGTCACCTGTATTTGCAATATAATTGTCGTGAATGATTGTGTTGTATTGGGTAAAAGAGCTTCTGGCAGATTTTGGGCTGCAATCAGGGTCAGACTTGGAATACAAACCACCGATTTTGGTATTCTCGATGGATATATGATCAATTTCAATATCTGAACTCAAATACCCGATGCTGCATCCGGCGCCATTGGCAACCCGTTTAACTTTAAATCCATAAAACTGCCCGGCGTAACCGGTGCCTGTGAATTTCAGAAACCTGCAATTTTGGATGGAAATACCATAATAGTTATCGGTATCAATGATCACGTCACCACCTTTGTTGACGACTACGATGGGTTTACCCTCCTTACCCTGGAAATTGCTGAGATTGATGTAGGTCCGATTTCCTGTTAAGAAATATAGCGTATCGCCGGGAGCGACATTTTTGTACAAAGGGTCATTGGCATCAAGGAAATATTTATCAATAGGGATGACCCATCCCTTAGTTTGAGCAAACATTGCTGAGCAATGCAGAAACTGAAATAAAAGAATACAAAAAACAGTTTTAACGAAGATGTCAGAAGATCTATTTTCCACGTTTTGCCCGCTCCCAGTTAACTGTTTGTGAACCCTTCAGGTAACGTTTTAATCCAAGAAAAACCGAAAGGTTCATGATGAAGAAATAGTATGGTATAAATAGAATTTTTATCCGGATGGATCTATTTTCGAGATACCATCCAAGTAAAGCTGAAAGATAG
Organism: Prolixibacteraceae bacterium; assembly: GCA_036170635.1. Taxonomy (GTDB): domain Bacteria; phylum Bacteroidota; class Bacteroidia; order Bacteroidales; family Prolixibacteraceae; genus CAINVV01. Next base: position 13,134 of record JAVHPO010000208.1, read on the forward strand.
AATAAAATTTGTAACCAAAACAAAATAGAATAAAATTCAGGTTGTAAAATTCCACAATCAATGGCCAGCGCCAGGCCAATGGGCAACATCAGCAACAAGGAGAGTGGCGCCAGTGTCCATCGTAAAACGCGGTGCGAAATGTATTGGAATGATAAAGTGCCGTACTTGAAGATGTTTAGGAGGGAACGTAGTCGCACAATGGATTGAATTCCACCGGCTGAAATCCTGATCTTCCTTTTTAACTCCTCTTTTACATTTGCAGAAGCCGTTTCAATGGCGTAGGCATCCGGATCATATTGAATGGTGTAGCCATTCTGGGCCACCCGCAACGATATGATGAAATCATCCAACAGCGTATCCCGTTCGACCTCCTGATAAAGCTCAGTCCGGATGGCAAACAGCTCTCCTGCTGCGCCTACCACAGAATAAAGTTCGGCATCCCATTTTTTGAGAGCGGATTCATATTTCCAGTACAAACCTTCACCCGCACCTGCAGCTGAATCTTTCTCCTTGCTGAAAATCCGCTTTTCTCCGGATACGCATCCGACTTTTGGGTCTCTGAACAGCCGCACCATGCGTCTTATCGACTCATTGCCCAACATGGTATTGGCATCGCAAAAAACGACAATCGGCGTATCAACAAATTTCATTCCCCTGTTCATGGCACCAATCTTTCCGCTACGCTGGGGAAGGTGATGAACTTCAACGCCATCATATTTTTTTAACTCCTCAGGCGTTCCATCATCCGATCCGTCGGTTACCCAAACAATTCTGAGCTTCTCCTTAGGGTAGTCAAGTTCCCTGGAATTTTTGATTTTCGCTGCCACAAAATCTTTTTCGTTGTAGGCGGCAATAAACAGGGTTACTTCGGGTTCAAAGTCCGGGTTGTCCATCTTCTTTTTTGCAAATCCAAATATTCTTCTGAGTTTAATGATTGAAAAGAGTAGCATGCCATACCCGGCATAGGAATAGAATACTACGAAGAAAAGAATCCAAAAGGTAATTTTTAATGCCGTCATAACAACTCAATTCTGAAGATGAATTAATAGTACTACAAATTCAATTTAATAATGTTTAGAGAACTAGTGGCAAAAATTCAGAGAAGTTTAAAAGGGCAAGGATTATTGCACACAAATAATCTCTCTCATCCATACATCTTTGCAAAGCATGCGCGAAATATTTGTCGTTTGGCGGGGCAAAAATTCTTGAATGCGATCCGGGAATATCAAGTATGAAAACTCCTCCTTTTACATATTCCGCCCAGCCATATGCGACAGGATCCTTGATGTAAAATGTTTGATCCAATGCTCTGAACAAGTGAAGTTTGCCGGAATATTCAGGCAGTATGTAGTTATTTATGGCATTATCGTTGGCTTTATGTACCCGATGCAGATATTTGGGTAATTCGCTTTGTTTACCATCAGAGACACCTTCCGGATGTAATTTATAGTCGTCTTTTGTAATTTTCTGTATAATGGATTTTAATTTAGATGCAAAGAATTTTTCTTTTTCATTGGCCGGTTTTTTGAAAAAAGTTTTTGCATTCCAGATAATCTGATTGTGTAACCGAATCATTCGCCCGGCAATTCTTTGTCCTAAAGGTAAATGTCTGTCAGATGCATCATCGGATACCGTATCAAATACGCCAAGGAAACTGACTTTATAGTTCAATGACACAAGTTGACGGGCCATTTCGTAAGCGATATGACCTCCCATGGAAAATCCTGCAAGAGAATAAGAACCGCTTTTGTCTGTTTTAAGGATTTCTTCATTATAATACGCTGCAATTTTTTCAATCGTATCAAGAGGTTCATCGATTCCGTCCAGTCCTTTTGCCTGAAGTCCAAATACCGGTTGTTCAGGATTCATATGTGAAACAATTGTAGTATAGAGCAATAGGTTCAGTCCGGCACCATGTACCAGATAAAGCGGAGGCTTGGTACCTCCGGGTCTGATCGGGATTAAAGAACCCCACATGGCAGGTTTAACCTTGTTGGCGATTAACCCGGCCATATCCTTAATATTGCAATGATCAATAAAGGTTGCAAGCGGCAAGCGCACCCCAAGATCCGTTTCGATTCTGATCATCAGCCTTACTGCCAATATGGAATGGCCGCCTATGTCGAAGAAATTCTCATCTATGCCTATCCGCTTTATTTTGAGTATATCAGACCATATTCCTGCAAGTTTTTTTTCTATATCAGTCTGTGGTTCAATATGAATTTTGGTAAAATCCTGCGCTGCTTCAAAAGGTGCAGGTAATGCTTTCCGGTCAATTTTACCACCCGAAGTCAGCGGAAACTGATCGATAAAAACAAACGCAGAAGGAACCATGTAATCAGGCATCTTGTTTTTGAGAAATTTTCGAAGATCAGGAATGTCTGTTTCCTGATTATCCCGCCCAAT